>NZ_JBFBBQ010000160.1:0-11277 GCF_040682775.1 Amycolatopsis sp. NPDC051106
TGAGCCCCCGCGACAGCCCGGAGGAGTTCGGCGCCCGCGTGCTCGCGCTGGCCGGCGACGCCGCCGGCGTCCTCGTGCTGGCCGACCTGCACGGCAGCCGCCGACGTGAGGTCGAAGACCGCACACCTCGAGCCCGGTATCAATCAGCAGCTGCCACCGCGTGTGGAGACAGCGCGCCGGAGAACCTAGACGAGCACCACCGACGGGTCGGAGGTCTGCAGCGCTTCGACCACCGCCCGGGCGTTCTTGACGCTCGCCGCCTTCGAGTAGGTGTTCTTAGTGCCGCTCATCGCCCGATTGAAGCCCGAGTGGTAAACGGCGTGCAGTTCCACCAGCCGGGACTCGCTTTCGTCGTAGACGTAGATCTGCACCGCCCAGCTGCCGATGTTCTTGTCGTGCGAAGCGACAGCGCTGAAGGCCGGTTGGTGCACCAGCCCCGCGAACGGATCGTCGCCCGGCTCGATCTTGCCGAAGACCACGCGCCTCCCACCCAAGGTGTTCTGGAACACCCCGGCGATATCGGCCACCGACAATGAAGACCGCGCCTGGATGACATCACTTGGCATCTCTGTACCTCGTCCCGGTCGGGCATGTGCGTCCGCATTCAGGACGCCTGCGATGCACAAGTCTTCGAGTACTGAAAATCTGGTACTCAAGCCCGTGGACAGAGACCGAAACGTAACCAAACGTAGTCAAGATCGCGCCGACCGAGATGTCAGGCGGAGCGGCGCCCGGCCGGCTGAGCGGCGGGTACGAAAGACCAGGTGTGGCCTGGTGGGCGCAGCAGGGTTCGAACCTGCGACCGCTCGGGTGTAAGCCGAGTGCTCTTCCGCTGAGCTATGCGCCCCCTCGGGCGGCGGCCCCTCGAAACCCGAGGGAGCCGCCGTCCGGGGAAATCAAGCCAGTTCGGCCACGGCCTTCTTCCAGCCCTGCTGGTCACGCGCCTCACCGGGCGCGTTGACCTCGGCGAACCTGACCACACCGGAGGTGTCGATCAGGAACGTGCCGCGGACCGCCAGGCCCGCCTGCTCGTTGAACACGCCGTACGCGCGAGCCACCTCGCCGTGGGGCCAGAAGTCGGACAGCAGCGGGAACTGGTAGCCCTCCTTCTCGGCCCACGCCTTCAGCGAGAACGGCGTGTCGACCGAGACGCCCAGGATCTGGACGCCCTTGTTGTCGTAGTCGGCGAACTCGTCACGGAGCTGGCACAGCTCGCCGGTGCAGATGCCGCTGAACGCGAACGGGTAGAAGACCACCAGCACCGGCTTGTCGCCCCGGAAGGACGACAGCTGCACCGGCTGCTTGTTGTAGTCGTTGAGCGTGAAGTCAGGGGCCTCAGAACCGACCTCGACGGTCATACCGCGTTTCCTCTCCCGTACGGACACGTGCCTGCGACGACAACCCTATCGTGTCTGCCGGGCGGGACCTGTTCAGCGCTGCTTCGACTTCGACTTCGGAGAGACCAGGCGCGTCCCGATCCAGTTCGCTCCCACACTCATGTTGGCGGTCTGGGCCAGGCCCACGGCCGGCACGGCTTCGGCGATCTCGCTCGGCTCGACGTGCCCGGGCTGCCCGTTCTTCGGGGTCAGGACCCAGATCACGCCGGTCTCCTCCAGGGGGCCCCTGGCGTCGATGAGCGCGTCACCCAGGTCACCGTCGTCTTCGCGCCACCACAGCAGCACCACGTCGATGACCTCGTCGGCGTCCTCGTCGAGGATGTCCCCGCCGATCTGCTCCTCGATCGCCGCGCGGACGTCGTCGTCGACGTCCTCGTCCCAGCCGATCTCCTGGACCACCATCTCGGGCTTGATGCCGAGCCTCTCGGCGACGCTGCTCTGATCAGCGTCTCCCGCGGCGACCACTGCTTTCACTCCTCCAACTACGACGGAGCGTGGCGACCGCCCCCCTCTGCGGGGTACGGCTGCGCCACACTCGGCGACCCGGTTGCCGATAGCGAACACTGGTAGGGCTCCGCGCGCAACCGTCCACACCGGATCTTTGACAACTCGTGTCGCAGGATACGGCCCGCGACCGTGCCGGCGCGACGTCGTTTCGGGTACCTCACGGGACCGGTCTGCCACCCCTTCGGGGGGCGTCGCCTAGGGTGGGGAGGAAGAAAACGCGCGCGCGATACACCGCGCGCGGGGAGTGGCTCGACCGGGTCGGCTGATGTTACCGCTGAGTAGCGGTGCGGAAGCCGGGACGGAAGACGACGATGGAGAGTCGTACACCCCCGAGTACGAGCACCACCGGCTGCAACTTTTCGCAAGGAGACCCCTTGGCCCCGCAGAACGACGGCGCCTCCGGCAAGGAGACCCCGGCACGCGTACGCGTAATCCGTGACGGATTGGCGGCGCACCTGCCCGACATCGACCCGGAGGAGACCGCCGAGTGGCTGGACTCGTTCGACGAGGCGCTGGCCAGGGGAGGTCAGCAGCGGGCCCGGTACCTGATGCTGCGCATCCTGGAGCGCGCCCGCGAACGCAACGTGGGCGTCCCGGCGCTGACCTCGACGGACTACGTCAACACGATCCCCACCGAGAACGAACCGTGGTTCCCCGGTGACGAGGAGATCGAGCGCCGCTACCGCGCCTGGATCCGCTGGAACGCGGCGATCATGGTGCACCGGGCGCAGCGCCCCGGCGTGGGCGTCGGTGGTCACATCTCGACCTACGCCTCCTCGGCCGCGCTCTACGAAGTCGGGTTCAACCACTTCTTCCGCGGCAAGGACCACTCGGGCGGCGGCGACCAGATCTACATCCAGGGCCACGCCTCCCCCGGCATCTACGCCCGCGCGTTCCTCGAGGGCCGGCTGTCCGAGCAGCAGCTCGACGGCTTCCGCCAGGAGTACTCGCACGCCGGTGAGGGCGGCGGCCTGCCGTCGTACCCGCACCCGCGGCTGATGCCGGAGTTCTGGGAGAACCCGACGGTGTCGATGGGCCTCGGCCCGATGAACGCCATCTACCAGGCGCGGTTCAACCGCTACCTGCGCGACCGCGGCATCAAGGACACGAACGACCAGCACGTCTGGGCGTTCCTCGGCGACGGCGAGATGGACGAGGCGGAGTCGCGCGGCCTGATCCACATCGCGGCCGGCGAAGGCCTCGACAACCTGACCTTCGTGATCAACTGCAACCTGCAGCGGCTCGACGGCCCGGTGCGCGGCAACGGCAAGATCATCCAGGAGCTGGAGTCGTACTTCCGCGGCGCCGGCTGGAACGTCATCAAGGTCATCTGGGGCCGCGAGTGGGACTCGCTGCTGCACGCCGACCGCGACGGCGCCCTGGTCAACCTGATGAACGTCACGCCGGACGGCGACTACCAGACGTACAAGGCCAACGACGGCGCCTTCGTCCGCGAGCACTTCTTCGGCCGCGACCCGCGGACGAAGGACCTGGTCAAGGACCTCTCCGACGCCGACATCTGGAACCTCAAGCGCGGCGGCCACGACTACCGCAAGGTGTACGCGGCGTACAAGTCGGCGCTGGAGCACCACGGCCAGCCGACGGTGATCCTGGCCCACACCATCAAGGGCTACGGCCTGGGCCCGGCGTTCGAGGGCCGCAACGCCACGCACCAGATGAAGAAGCTCACCCTCGACGACCTGAAGCTGTTCCGCGACTCGCAGCGGATCCCGATCAGCGACGAGGAGCTCGAGCGCGACCCGAAGCTGCCGCCGTACTACCACCCGGGCGCGAACTCGCCGGAGATCGAGTACCTGATCGGCCGCCGCAAGGCGCTCGGCGGCTTCCTGCCGGAACGCCGCCCGAAGGCCGCGAAGGCGCTCGTGCTTCCCGGCGACAAGGTCTACGAAGGCGTCCGCAAGGGCTCCGGCAAGCAGGAGGTCGCCACGACGATGGCGTTCGTCCGGCTGGTCCGCGAGCTGGCGAAGGACTCCGAGATCGGCAAGCGCGTCGTCCCGATCATCCCGGACGAGGCCCGCACCTTTGGCCTCGACTCGATGTTCCCGACGGCCAAGATCTACAACCCGCACGGCCAGACGTACACGTCGGTCGACGCGAGCCTGATGCTGGCCTACAAGGAGTCCGAGAAGGGCCAGCTGCTGCACGAGGGCATCAACGAGGCGGGCTCGACCGCGTCGTTCACCGCCGTGGGCACGTCGTACGCGACGCACGGCGAGCCGATGATCCCGATCTACATCTTCTACTCGATGTTCGGGTTCCAGCGGACCGGTGACGGCCTCTACGCCGCCGCCGACCAGATGGCCCGCGGCTTCGTCATCGGCGCGACCGCCGGCCGCACCACGCTGACCGGTGAGGGCCTGCAGCACGCCGACGGGCACTCGCTGCTGCTGGCGGCGACCAACCCGGCGGCCGTGGCGTACGACCCGGCGTGGTCGTTCGAGATCGCGCACATCGTGAAGGACGGCCTGCGCCGGATGTACGGCGAGACCGGCCCGGACGGCAACGGCGAGAACGTCTTCTACTACATGACGATCTACAACGAGCCGTACCAGCAGCCCGCCGAGCCGGAGAACCTCGACGTCGACGGCCTGCTCAAGGGCCTGTACAAGTACGCGGACGCGCCTTCCGGCGACGGTCCGGAGGTGCAGATCCTCGTCTCGGGCGTCACGATGCCGGACGCGCTCAAGGCGCAGAAGCTGCTGGCCGAGGAGTGGGGCGTGCGGGCCGCGGTGTGGTCGGCGACGTCGTGGACCGAGCTGCGGCGCGAAGCCGTCGCGATCGACCACGACAACCTGCTCTACCCGGGCAGCGAGCCGCGCGTGCCGTACGTGACCGAGAAGCTGCAGGGCTCGAACGGCCCGGTCGTGGCGGTGTCGGACTGGATGCGCGCGGTGCCGGACCTGATCCGCCCGTACGTGCCGACCGACATGCTGACGCTGGGCACCGACGGGTTCGGGTTCTCCGACACCCGGCCGGCGGCGCGGCGGAAGTTCCTGGTCGACGCCGAGTCGATCACCGTCGGCGCGCTGTCGATCCTGGCCAAGCGCGGCGAGGTCGACTCCGCGAAGGTCCTCGAAGCGGCCACGAAGTACCGGCTCGACGACATCGCGGCCGCGGGGCCGCAGACGTCGGATTCCGGCAGCGCGTGACTTGGCGCTAGAGACACAGTGCTAGAAAGGGACCCGGCAGACATCCGATGTCTGCCGGGTCCCGTTCGCCGCAAGGCCGTGTAGGGAGTTGATGAAGGTGACGAAGCGCCGACTGCCGAAACCGGACGAGCTGAAGCAGCTCCTGCGGCCGAAGCCGATCATTCTCAATCCGACCGAACGGCGGCTGGCGAACGCGCACACCATCGCCGACCTGCGGACGATCGCCCGCAAGCGGACCCCGCGGGCGGCGTTCGACTACACCGACGGCGCGGCCGAGCTCGAGGACAGCCTGCGCCGCGCCCGGCAGGCCTACCGGCGGATCGAGTTCCACCCGAACGTGCTGCGCGGGGTGTCCGATGTGGACACCACCCGCGAGATCCTCGGGAAGACGTCGGCGCTGCCGTTCGCCTTCGCCCCCACCGGGTTCACGCGGATGATGAACCACGAGGGCGAGGCCGCCGTCGGCCGCGTGGCGCAGCGCAACGGCATCCCGATGGGCCTCTCGACGATGGCGACGACGTCGATCGAGGACCTCGCCGAGGCCGCTCCCGAAGCGCGCAAGTGGTTCCAGCTCTACGTCTGGCGCGACCACGGCGCCGGCGAAGATCTGATGAATCGCGCCTGGGCGGCAGGCTACGACACCCTGATGCTGACCGTGGACACCCCGGTCGGCGGCGCGCGCCTGCGCGACGTCCGCAACGGCCTGACCATCCCGCCGGCGCTGACCCTCAAGACGTTCCTCGACGGCGCGACGCACCCCGCGTGGTGGTTCAACCTGCTCACCACCGAGCCCCTGCACTTCGCCTCGCTGAGCCACTTCGACGGCACCGTCGCCGAGCTGCTGAACAAGCTGTTCGACCCCACGCTGAACTTCGACGACCTGGACTGGGTGCGCCAGACCTGGCCGGGCAAGCTCGTCGTCAAGGGCGTGCAGAACGTCGACGACGCCCGCGACGTCGTGAAGCACGGCGCGGACGCGGTGCTGATCTCGAACCACGGCGGCCGCCAGCTTGACCGCGCCCCGACGCCCCTGGAGCTGCTGCCGGCGGTGCTGGACGAGCTCCAGGGCGGCGCCGAGGTGTGGATCGACACGGGCATCCTGTCCGGCGGCGACATCGTGGCGGCGATCGCCCGCGGCGCGGACGCGGTGCTGGTCGGCCGCGCGTTCCTGTACGGCCTGATGGCCGGCGGCGAGCGCGGGGTCCAGCGGTGCGTCGACATCCTGCGCACGGAGATGGTCCGCACGATGCAGCTGCTGGGCGTCCGGACACTGAAGGACCTGACGCCCTCGCACGCCACCCTGCGTTAGACCTGCGCCTGGCCGCCGTCGACGAAGAACTCGACGCCGTTGACGAAGCTCGCTTCCTCGGTAGCCAGGAACAGCGCCGCCGCGGCGATCTCGCTCGGATCGCCGAGGCGGCCGAGCGGGACGGCCGTCGCCATCTGCTCGATCATCGCCTGCTGTGCGCCGGGCTCGGCCAGGCCGAGGAGCCCCGGCGTCAGCGTCGGCCCCGGGCTGAGCACGTTGACGCGGATTCCCTTGCCCTGCAGGTCGAGAGCCCACGTGCGGGCGAAGTTGCGCACCGCGGCCTTCGTCGCCGCATAGATACTCATGCCCGGCGCGACGCGGGTCGACGTCGTCGAGCCGGTGAGGACGATCGACGCCTTCTCGTTCAGCAGCGGCAGGGCTTTCTGCACGGTGAAGACGACGCCCTTGACGTTCGTGCCGAAGGTGGCGTCGAACTGCTCCTCGGTGATCTCGCCCAGCGGCGCGGTCACGCCGCCGCCGGAGTTGGCCACCACGACGTCCAGCCCGCGGCCGCGCTCGGCGATCGCGCGGTAGACCTCGTCCAGGTCGGCGAGCCTCGCCGAGTCCGCGCGGATCGCCTGGACCGATCCGCCGATCTCGGCGACGGCGTCGTCGAGGACCTCCTTGCGCCGTCCGGTGATGACGACGTGCGCGCCTTCCGCGGCGAACCGCTTCGCGATCCCCAGGCCGATGCCGGTTCCGCCGCCGGTGACCAGCGCTGTCTTGCCTTGCAGCCGCACGATGCCCTCCCAAATTCTTGACTACACAGTCCAGAACGTACGCCGTTCTGGACGAAATAGTCAAGAATGCCTATCCTGGCCCCATGGCCAGACCGCGGAGCTTCGACGAAGGCGCGGTCCTGCGCACGGCGCGGGACCGGTTCTGGTCGACCGGCTACGCGGGCACGAAGATCGACGACATCGCCGCCGCGACCGGCCTCGGCAAGGGCAGCCTGTACGGCGCCTTCGGCGACAAGCACGCCCTGTTCGTGCGCATCTTCGACGACCACTGCGCCACGGCGATCGACGGCGCGCGCCGCAAGCTCGAGGGCCCCGACAGCGAGGCCTACCAGCGGCTCCGCGACTACGTCCTGGGCGACGCCGACACCGTCATCGCGGACGAGATCCACCGGGGCTGCCTGATCGCGAAGGCCGCGGCCGAGTGCGCCGAGCACGACCAGGAGATCGCCACTCGCGCCCGCAAAGCGTTCCGCGAGCTCAACGGCCTGCTGACGGCCTGCGTCGCGGCCGCTCAGCGCGCGGGCGACATCGCCGGCGGCCACGACCCGGCCCGGCTGGCCGGCCTCCTGCTGGCGACCATGCGCGGCATCGAAGCCCTCGGCAAGGGCGGCTGCGACCAGGCCGGCCTTCGCGGCATCGCCGAAACGGCTCTCGAGGTCCTCCCGAAGCCGTAACTCGCGTGATCAGACCCGTAACTCGCGTGACGGGAGCCGTAACTCGCGAGTTACGGCTTCGATCACGCGAGTTACGTTCCCAGTCACGCGAGTTCGGGGTTACCGCCTGACTCGTTGGGCCAACCGGTCTCAAGTTCTTGACGGACCGACCGGTTTGTGACGAAGATCTCGGGCACTCGCCGAAAGGCCGTTTTCGCATCGTGGAAAACGGAGGTCGCCCGTGTTCATGCAAGACCTGACTCCCCTCGGTTCGCTGGGCCTGTCCGCGCTCGTCGCCGTGCTGCCCCTGGCCACCGTTCTCGTGCTCCTCGGTGTCGTCCGGATGAAGGCGCACCACGCCGCCCTGATCGGGTTGCTCGTCGCGCTCGTCGTCGGGATCGCCGCGTACGGCATGCCGATCGTCCAAGCCGTCTCGGGCGCGCTGCAGGGCGCCGCGTTCGGGCTGTGGCCGATCATGTGGATCGTCGTCAACGCGCTGTGGATCTACCGGCTCACCGTGCGGACCGGGCACTTCGACGTGCTGCGCCGCTCGTTCGGCCGGGTCTCCGACGACCCGCGGATCCAGGCGCTGATCATCGCCTTCTGCTTCGGCGCGCTCATGGAGGCCCTCGCCGGCTTCGGCGCACCCGTCGCGATCAGCGCCGTGATGCTGGTGGCCGTCGGCTTCCACCCGGTGAAGGCCGCGGTCGTCGCGCTGGTCGCGAACACCGCGCCGGTCGCGTTCGGCGCGATGGGCACGCCCGTCGTCACACTGGCCCAGGTCACCGGCCTGCCGCTGCAGCAGGTCTCCTCGATCGTCGGCCGCCAGACGCCGCTGCTGGCCCTGGTCGTGCCGCTGCTGCTGGTGATCATCGTCGACGGCAAGCGCGGCCTGAAGGACACCTGGCTGCCCGCGCTGGTCTGCGGCGTCGCGTTCGGGCTCGTGCAGTTCCTCGCCTCGAACTACGTGTCGCCGCAGCTGGCCGACATCGGCGCCGCGCTCGCCGGCGCCGCCGCGCTGGTGGCGTTGCCGCAGACGCGCCGTGCGGTGCCCGAAGCCGTCCGGCTCAGCATGGGCGGCGGCGGGACGGCGACCGACGAAGCGCCGCCGGCGGACTCGCGCAACGACGTCGTCAAGGCCTACCTGCCGTACGCGCTGATCATCGTGATCTTCTCCCTGGCCGTGCTGCCGCCGATCAAGAAGCTGCTGGACAAGGCGACCTGGAAGTTCCACTGGCCCGGGCTGAACGTCGTCGGCCCGAACGGGAAACCCGTGTCCGGCAACACTTTTTCGCTCCCGTTCCTCAACACCGGTGGCACGCTGGTGCTCCTCGCCGGCATCATCACGGCCGCGATCCTGGCCGTCTCCGGGAGCGGGGCGGTCCGGGAATGGCTGGCGACGGTCAAGGAACTGCGGTTCGCGATCCTCACCGTCTGCGGGGTGCTCGCGCTGGCCTACGTGATGAACCTGTCCGGCCAGACCACGACGATCGGCACGTTCATCGCGGCCGCCGGCGCCGGCCTGGCGTTCCTGTCGCCCGTGCTGGGCTGGTTCGGCGTCGCCGTCTCGGGCTCGGACACGTCGGCGAACGCGCTGTTCGGCGCGCTGCAGGTGACCGCGGCGAACAAGACCGGCCTGGCCGCCGACCTCCTCGCCGCGGCCAACAGCTCCGGCGGCGTCCTCGGCAAGATGGTGTCCCCGCAGAACCTCACGATCGCCTGCGTGGCGGCGAACCTGCCGGGCGAAGAGGGCAAGCTGCTGCGGAAGGTGCTCCCGTGGAGCGTGGGCCTGCTGCTGGTGATGTGCCTGATCGTGCTCGGGCAGAGCACGCCGGTGCTCAGCTGGATGCTGCCATGACCCGGCGCTCGGCGACGCGGCGCGCGGAGCGGTTCCAGCTCCACCAGCCGTGCACGACGAGCCCGGCGAAGACGATGTAGATCGCGGCGGAGAAGTACAGCCCGGACGAGATCTGCAGCGGCACGCCGATCGCGTCGACGACCAGCCAGACCAGCCAGAACTCGACGAGCCCGGCACCCTGCGCCCCGAAGGCGACGAGCGTGCCGACGAAGATGGCGGCGTCCGGCCAGGGCGCCCACGACGCGTCCAGCGCGTCGAGGACCAGGGCCATCACGGTCGTGCCCGCGACGAAGGCGCCGAGCATGGCCAGCCGTTCGGCCAGCCGTCCCTGCCGGACGACGACGCCGAACACCGGGTCCTGGCGGCGGGTCCAGGCCCACCAGCCGTAGACGGAGATGGCGAGGATGGCGACCTGGCGGGCGGCGAGCCCGCCCAGGTGCGCGGAGGCGTAGACGGCGAACAGCAGCACGGTGGCCCCGACCTGCACGGGCCACGTCCACAGGGTGCGACGCTGCGCGAGGAACACGACGGCGAGCGCGAACACCTGCCCGGCCAGTTCCGCGATCGAGATCCACTGACCGAGCACCGTGATTCCGTGGTGCAGCAGGAAATCCACCTGACGCCCCTTTCGTCCTACCGCATCAAACATGCTCCGGCGGGGGTGAATTCCCTAGAGACTGTGAGGCGCGGAACATCCCACCTCGTGGACGTCGTCCCCGACGCGGAGCGTGCCGCCGCGGACGACGCGGGTCTGCACGCCGAACGTCACGCCGTTGACGTCGGAGATCGTCTTGAGCAACCCGGGCGCGGCCGGCAGCCCCTCGCCCGGCAGGCCGACCATCACGCAGCGAACGGCCTTGCGGAGGACCTCCAGCTCGACCTCGCCGATCCGGATCCGCTTCCCCAGCCAGGCCTCTTCGGCGAGTTCCGGCGCCGGGCCGGTGTCGAGCAGCAGGTTGGCCCGGAACCGCCGCTCGTCGAGCGCGACGCCGGGCGCGCGCTCGGCCAGCCAGGCCAGCGACGACGTCGTGACCAGGTGGAGGGGTGCTTCGTCGTGGTGCGGGATCTCCGCTTCCTTCGCCAGCTCGACGCCCGGGAAGCCGAGCGCGGCCGCCAGCTCGGCGTGCACCTGTGCGGTGTCCCCGCGGACCACGCGCCCGTCCGGGAAGGTGATCACCGGGACGTCGCCGTCGTACCGCGCGGCGAACGCGTGCAGGCCGGGCATTCGCCGGAACCGGCGGGTGTTCTTGCCGCTGCCGAACTTGCCGGCGGGATCGCGGACCGCGTACAGGCGGTCGCCGTCGAGACCGCGCTCGCCGACGGCCGCCTCGGTCAGCCGCTCCCCCGCCATCGACTTCACCGGATAGCGCCAGAGCGCCGCCACGACCCCCATCGCACCAGCGTAACGGCCGGGCGGAGCGTCTTGAATGAGTCATTCAGGTCTTCGGAGGTCCTGAATGACTCATTCAAGACCTTTCGCCGCCGCCACCTCGGCCTGGGAGCCCGGCGGCTTCCTCGTCCGCCGGGCCCCGGCCCGATGTCGTGCACGACTCGTTCACCTCGCCGGACGTCGTGAACGACCCGCTGAACAAGGGCCGCGGAACCCCCTTTCTAATCCCTGGGGCAGCGGGTTACTGTATTTA
>NZ_JBFBBQ010000161.1:0-11188 GCF_040682775.1 Amycolatopsis sp. NPDC051106
GCGGCCGCACCGGCCGCCGCCGCGGTGGCCGCGCTCGCCTTGGCCGCACCGATCGTGGCGAGGTAGCCGAGCGCCGCACCGCCCAGGACGATCGGGGCGATGATCGCGCGCAGGCCGCCGTTGACGTCGGCGAGCTCCGCCGCCAGCGCCCGGCAGTTCTCGCACTCGTCGAGGTGGTTCTCGACCTGGGCGCGTTCGCGCTTGGACAGCCCGTCGCGGGTCCACGCGCCGAGCCGCTCGGCGCAGGCGCGGCAGCGTTCCTCGTCGTTCTCCTGCAGGTGGACCTGCAGGTACGCCTGGCGCAGCCCCTCGCGGGCGCGGTAGGCGAGCGCGGAGACGCCGTTCGCGGTCAGTCCCAGCAGCGGCGCGACCTCGGCCGGGCTCTGCTGCTCGATCTCGGTGTGCCAGAGCACCGCCTGCCAGCGTTCGGGCAGCCGGGCGAACGCCTTGGCGGCCATCGTCCGCTCGAGCCCGGCGACGGCGGTGTCGGAGAACGGCACGGTCAGCGCCTCGGCGGAGACGTCGGTCATGTCCTCGTTGAGGTCGACCCGGCGTTCCTTGCGCGTGCGGTCGTACGCCGTGTGACGCAGCGCGGTCAGCAGGTACGCCCGGAAGGCTGTGTCCGGCCCCTTCCCGCCACGCAGCGTGTCCAGCACCTTGGCGAACGCCTCGGACACCAGGTCGTCCGCTTCCGAGCTCGACCGGGCCAGCTGACGAGCGAGGTTGTGCGCCGCGCCGGTGTGGCGCTCGTACAGCGGCCCATAAGACTCGATCTTCCCGGCGCGGACCTCGGCGATCAGCTCGGCGTCACTCTTTCCGCTGAGATCGGCGGGAACGGTGGACACGGCACTCCTCGGTCGGCTAGGGCCAGGACCTGCCATTACAGGTGGGTCCGCGGCGCGAGACAAGTGTGACTGACCCTCCCCGGGCCGTCACGTCGTGGTGGGGGTGTTGACTCCGTCGGCGGAGCGAAATCACCCACCTCCGGGTCGCGCCGTGGAAAAGCTTCTTAACAAAACTCGCGAGTACGCGTCACGGCGTCCGCCGGGACACGTCCTCACCGTGAAGCACCGAGCAAGATCGACACGGACCGGACGAAAGGGGCAGGTGGCCTGTGGACGTTCCGGCTACGCGCTCCGGTCCCGGTGACGCCCCGCTCGCCGACCGCGCCCTGCGCACGCTGCGTGCCCGCTGGCGCACGGCCAGCCTGGCCGCCGGCTGGCGGTTCCCGAGCGACTGGGCGCTGCCCGAGGTCGACGCCGTCTGCGCGGCCGTGATGGCCAAAGGGCGCGTCGAAGCCGCCGAAACCGCGCTGGCCGGGCTGGCCCGCGCGCGGGCAGCGGCCGGCGCGGGGCTCGCGGAAACCCTCGCCGACCTGGCCGCACTGCATGCGGTGCTCGACCACGCCGGCGACGGGTTCGTCTCGCCGGACGTCGACGCCACGCCGGCTCGGCTGCTCCGGACCACCGCGCTGGCCTGGGCCGACGTCGCCACCGACCAGCTCGTGCACACCGAGGTCACCGACCCGCTGACCGGCCTGCCGTCGGCCGCCTACCTGCGCACCCGGCTCTACGAGGTCTACCGGGCGGCCGCCGCGCGCGAGCGGCCGGCCGCCGAGGACCACGTGCTGCTGGTCGTGTCGCTCGACCTCAGCACGGTCACCGGGTTCCCGCGGCTGACCGGGATGATCCTGGTCGCGGACGCGTTGCGGGCGGTGTTCGACAGCGGGCAGAGCGTCGCCTCGCTGGGGACGTCCGTCGTCGCCGCGCTGGTCCCGAAGGACGAGCGGGTCGCTTCACACGGCGTCGCGCTGCGAAGAGCGCTCCACGAGCGGCTTTCCGTGGATTCGCAGCTGGCGGACGCCGGCCGGCCCCGGGTGTCCGCGGTGCGCCTGCCCGCCACCCACGAAATGGCGTGCGACCTGCTGGCCCAGCTCGCCCGGGCGTGAAACACGAGAAAAGTCCGGGTCCGCGCGGACCCTTCTGACCCGGATCCGGCGGGTCATGATTTCCTGGTGCGGTGACCCCGACCGTAATCACCGACGTCGACGGCGCAGTCGCGGCCGGCTCGCAGCATCGCCTGGCCCTGCGGAAGTCACTCGCGCGCCTGTCCGTCCGCCCACGGTCGATCCTGATTCTCATGGTCATCCCGCTCTTCGCGATCGGGTACGGCATCTGGGGCTGGCAGCACGACTGGGTGCTCGGCGTCGACAGCGCGGTCTACCGGGCCGGGGCGCTCACGCTGCTGCACGGCGACTCCCTCTACGACGCGAACACGCTGGCCCCCGAGCCGTGGTGGGCGCTGCTGCCGTTCACCTACCCGCCGACGGCCGCGCTGATCTTCGTGCCGCTCGCCGCGTTCCCGACGCAGATTTCCTGGGGCCTGATCACCGCCGTCTCGCTGGCGGCGATGGCGCTGTCGATCCGCATCGCGATCGGCGCGCTGCCCCGCCCGGCCGCCGACGGGCCGCGCTGGTGGGCCTCGCCCGCCCGCTCGACCATCGTGTTCTTCCTGGTCTTCCTCGCCCTCGAGCCGGTGTGGCGGACGATCTTCCTCGGCCAGATCAACCTGATCCTGATGGCCATGATCCTGCTGGACATGCTGGTCATCGGCACGCGGGGGAGCCGCTGGGGCGGCGTGCTGGTCGGCGTCGCGGCGGCGATCAAGCTGACCCCCCTGGTGTTCCTCGGGCACCTCTTCGTCACCGGCCGGCGGATGGACGCGATCCGCGGCTTCGCCACGTTCGTCGTGCTGCAGGGGCTGATGTTCCTGATCAACTCGCACGACGCGGCCAAGTACTGGACCGTGACGCTGCCGGACACCGGCCGGATCGGGCCGGTGCACTGGGCGGGCAACCAGTCGCTCAACGCGCTGATGAACCGGGCCACCGACCTCGCGCCGTGGGCGTCGAAGGCGGCGATGGGCATCGGGCTCCTGCTCGCGATCCCGGCGCTGTGGCTGCTGATGCGCTTCCACCGCAAGGGCCAGGCGCTGGCGGCGGTGCTCGTCACCGCGTTCTGGACGCTGCTGATCTCGCCGATCTCGTGGACCCACCACTGGGTGTGGGTGATCCCGCTGATCGTGCTGCTGGTGTCGCGGCTGCCGAAGACCACCCCGAAGACGGCGTGGAAGCGCTGGGTCGGGACCGGCCTGGTGGCGTTCGTGTTCGTCAGCTGCGTGCTGCTGATCCTGCCGAACGGCCGCAACGTCGAGCTGCACTGGAAGGTGTGGCAGAACATCCTGGGGGACGCCTACATCCTGATGCCGGTCGTGCTCGCCGCGGCGCTGATCCTGCGCTGGGGCCTGCAGCGGCGGGCCAGGAAGAAGGCCTCGGCGCCGGACGAGCATGTCGACGTCGCGACCGGCGTCTGAGGCGCGCACCGGCTGGTTCTTCGCCGGGGGGATCGCGCTTCTCGTCCTCGGCTTCGGTGTCGCCGGCTGGCTGGCCGGGTGGCACCTGGGCGCGGACAGCGCCGTCTACCGCGCCGGAGCGCTGACGCTGCTGCACGGCGACCCGCTTTACACGCGGGACGTGCTGACCGCGCTGCCCGACTGGGTGCGGCTGCCGTTCACCTACACGCCGGCCGCCGCGCCGCTGTTCCTGCCGCTCGTGCTCGTGCCGTCGGGCCTGGTGTGGGGCGTAATCGCGTTTTTGTCGGTGGTCGCCCTTATGGTCGTGATCACGGTGGTTTCGTCGTCGCCGGGGCGCGCATCGCTTCTGGGAAGAAGCCGGTGGGCGCTGCCGGCGGGAACGGCCATCGCGCTGGCGCTGGAACCGGTGTGGAAGACGCTGTTCCTGGGCCAGATCAACTTGATACTGATGGCGTTCGTGGTGCTGGACGTCCTGGTGCTCTCTCTGCGCGGGTCGCGGTGGGCGGGCGTGCTGATCGGCGTTGCCGCGGCGATCAAGCTGACCCCGCTGATCTTCGTGCCGCACCTGTTCTTCACGGGCCGGTGGAAGGACGGGCTGCGGGCCCTGGGCACGTTCGTGGCGCTCGAAGCGGTGATGTTCGCGGTCATCCCGGTCGACGCGGCGCGGTTCTGGCGGGATTCGGCGACCGACCCGAGCCGGGTCGGGTCGGTGCACTGGATCTTCAACCAGTCACTCAACGGGCTGGTCAACCGGGCCACCCACCTGGCGCCCTGGTCGCTGGCGGTGGCGGCCGGGGTGGCGGCGGTGCTCGCCGTGCCCGCGGTGTGGCTGGTCGTGCGGCTGCACCGGCGCGGCGAGAACGCGGCGGCGTTGCTCGTGACGGCGTTCTACGGGCTGCTGCTGTCGCCGGTGTCGTGGTCGCACCACTGGGTCTGGTGCGTGCCCTTGCTGACGCTGCTGGTGGTCAAGGCGCGGTGGTGGGCCGCGGCGGCGGTCGCGCTGCTGTTCGTCTCGCAGATCGTGATGCTGGTGCCCAACGGCGGCGACACGGAGTTCGGCTGGGGCCTGGGCTGGTCGGTCCTCGGCAACGTGTACGTGCTCGCGGCGGCGGCCGGGATCCTGGGGCTCGCGGCGCGTGAGCTACGTCTGGTCCGGCGGTCACCGCAGGTGGTCACCGTTTAGGCTGGTGCCGCTATGGACAAACACACCGGTCTGCCCGTCGTGGGCATGGTGGGCGGCGGTCAGCTGGCCCGGATGACCCACCAGGCGGCGATCTCCCTCGGCCAGTCCCTGCGCGTGCTCGCGGCGGGGGAAAACGAAGCCGCGGGGCTCGTCGCGGGCGACGTCACGCTGGGGCACCACACCGACCTCGACGCGCTGCGGAAGTTCGCGGCGTCGGTCGACGTGCTCACGTTCGACCACGAGCACGTGCCGGGCGAGCACCTGCTGACGCTGGCGATGGAGGGCTACCTCATCCGGCCGGCGCCGGCGGCGCTGGGCTTCGCGCAGAACAAGCTGGTGATGCGCGAGATGATGGCGGGCCTCGGCGTGCCGGGCCCGGCCTTCGCCGAGGTGTCCACTGTGGACGACGTGGTGCAGTTCGGCGGCGAGCACGGCTGGCCGGTCGTGCTCAAGGCGTCGACCGGCGGGTACGACGGCCGTGGCGTCTGGATGCTGGACACCGCGCGGCACGCCCGCGAGACCGTGCCGGAGCTGCTCGAAGCGGGCACGGCGCTGCTGGTCGAGGAGAAGGTGGCGATGCGGCGGGAGCTGGCCGCGCTCGTCGCCCGCTCGCCCTTCGGCCAGGGCGCGGCGTACCCGGTGGTCGAGACGGTGCAGACCGGCGGGATCAACACCGAGGTGCTGGCCCCGGCGCCGGGGCTCGCGCCGGAGCGCGTGCACGAGGCGCAGGACCTGGCGCTGCGGGTCGCGTCGACGCTGGACGTCACCGGGTTGCTCGCGGTCGAGCTGTTCGAGACCGACACCGGGCTGCTGGTCAACGAGCTGGCCATGCGCCCGCACAACTCCGGGCACTGGACCATGGACGGCGCGCGCACGTCGCAGTTCGAGCAGCACCTGCGGGCGGTGCTCGACTACCCGCTGGGCCGGACGGACCTGGTCGCGCCGGCGTGCGTGATGGCGAACGTGCTGGGCGCGCCGGAGCTGCCCGAGATGGGGCCGGACGAGCGGCTGCACCACCTGTTCGCGCGGTACCCCGAGGCGCGGGTGCACCTGTACGGCAAGCAGGAGCGGCCGGGGCGCAAGCTCGGGCACGTCAACTTCACCGGCGAGCGCATGGACGACCTGCGCGACCGCGCGCTGCTGTCGGCGCACTGGCTGTCCCACGCCGTCTGGCTCGACGGCTACGAAATCCACTAGGAGATCAGGTATGGCGCCGCAGGTGGGCGTGATCATGGGCAGCGACTCGGACTGGCCGACCCTGGAGGCGGCCGGTGCGGCGCTGGACGAGTTCGGCGTCGAGTACGAGGTCGGCGTCTACTCGGCGCACCGCACCCCGCAGCGCATGCTGGACTACGCGACGTCGGCGGTGGCCCGCGGCATCCGCGTGATCATCGCGGGCGCGGGCGGCGCGGCCCACCTGCCGGGCATGGTCGCCTCGGCGACGGTGCTGCCGGTGATCGGCGTCCCGGTCCCGCTGAAGTACCTGGACGGCCTGGACTCGCTGCTGTCGATCGTCCAGATGCCGGCGGGCGTCCCCGTGGCGACGGTCTCGGTGGGCGGCGCGCGCAACGCGGGCCTGCTGGCGGTCCGCATCCTGGCGGCGTCGGACGAGGGCCTGCGCTCGAAGATGGCGAAGTTCCAGCGGGACCTGGAGAAGCTGGTCCTGGACAAGGACACGGCCCTGCGGGCGAAGACCGGCCACTAGCCGTCACCACGGCACGGTCTTGCCCTCTCGGTCCAGGAACTCGAGGCCGGGCCGGCCCCGCTTCGCGAGCAGGACGTCGACCACCTTCGGGACGGTTTCCTCCATGGTGAACGGCGCGTCCGGGCCGCCCAGGGCCGTGCGGATCCAGCCGGGGGCCACGAGGACCAGCGCCCGTCCGGTCTCGGCCTGCCGGGCCGCGAAGCTGCGCATGAACATGTTCAGTGCCGCCTTGCTGCCGCGGTAGACCTCTCGTGAGCCGGCCGTGTTGTTCGTGATGCTGCCCTGCCCGGAGGACATCGCGCCGATGAGCCCGTCGGTCGGCACGAGGTCCTGAAGCGCTTCGATGACGCGCATCGGGCTGAGCGCGTTGGTGACCATGACGTCGACGAAGTCGGCGGTCGACACGTCGCCGATCGGAGTCGCCGGGTTGTTCGTCGTGCCGGCGTTGACGAAGAGGACGTCGAGCCGGCGGCCGGCGAGCCGTTCGCGCAGGGGCGGCAGCTGATCGGGCTCGGTGATGTCGAGGTGCTCGACCTCGACGCGCCCGTCCGACGCGTCCGCCAGGTCGTGCAGGGGTGTCCGGGCGGCCGGGTCGCGGACGGTGCCGATCACGTGCCACCCGCGGGCGGCGAGCTCGGTGGCGATCGCGTGACCGAGTCCGCGCGACGCCCCGACGATGAGGGCGGTCTCCATGGTCGTTCCCTTCGGTCGAGTTCCCTCCGAGTCTGTCCACCCGAGCGTCGGCCACGCCCGTCCGGACGGCGGATTTGTAGGATTGCCTCGATAACAGGAGCGTCGATGGCCGAATCCGTCAGTGTGCAGCCCGACGATGTGCGTCTCATCCGCGCGCTCCAGATCGCTCCGCGGGCCTCGTTCGCCTCGATCGCGGTCGCGCTCGGCGTCACCGAGAACGCGGTCGGCCGTCGCTATCGGCGGCTTCGCGCCGAGGGCGTCCTGCGCGTCGCCGGCATCGTCGACCCGGGAGCGCTGGGCCAGAGCAAGTGGCTGGTGCGGCTGCGGTGCCGTCCCGGGAGCGTCGCGGCGATCGCCGACGCCCTCGCGAAGCGCGACGACGTCAGCTGGGTGGGGCTCTGCGCCGGGGGCTCCGAGATCGGGTTCGCGGTGCGGTCGCGGACCCGGGAACAGCGCGACGACCTGCTCGGTCAGCAGCTGCCGCGGACGGCGGCCGTCCTCGACATCCACGCGTCCGCGATGCTCCGCCAGTTCGTCGGCGGTCGCGGGCACTACTGGGCCGCGCTGCGGGGCACGCTGGCTCCCGAGCAGGAAGCGCTGCTCGGGACCGACGGGTCGCCGTTCACGGAAGCGCCGGTCGTGGCCCGTAAGCCCGTGCGCCTGACCGCCGAGGACGAGAAGCTGCTCGACGTCCTCGCCGCGGACGGCCGCGCCGCCCTGGTCGACCTCGCCGCGGCGGCGGACCTCACGCCCGGCCGTGCCGCACGCCGCCTGGAGACGCTGATCCGGCTGCGCGTCGTCCACATCGACGTCGAGATCGCGGCCGAGGCGCTCGGCTACCACGCCCGGGCGAACCTCTGGCTGCGCGTGCACCCCTCGGCGGTCAAGGACGTCGGGCGCACGCTCGCGCAGATGCCGGAAATCGCCTTCGCCGCGGCGGTCTCCGGGTCGTACAACGTCCACGCCGTCGCGCACTGCCTGGACCTCGACGAGCTGTTCGAGTTCACCTCGGACCGGATCGGCTCGCTGCCCGGGCTGCAGAGCATGGAGGTCTCGCCGCTGCTCAAGCACGTCAAGCAGGCCGGCACGCTCCTGTCCGGCGACCGGCTAGCCGGGCAGCTCGCCGATCAGTTGCTGCCGTAGCTCCCGCTTGAGCACCTTGCCGGCGGCGGACACCGGGATCTGCTCGACCACGTGGATCTCGCGCAACCGCTTGTAGGGCGTCACTTTCTCGTTGACCGCGGCCATCAGCTCGTCGGCGTCCAGGGAGCCGCGGGGCACCACGAACGCCACCGGCAGCTCGCCGACCTCGGTGTCGGGCCGGCCCACCACGGCCGCCGCCGCGACGCCGGGCATCGTGATGAGCAGCTCCTCCAGCTCGCGCGGGAAGACGTTGTAGCCCTTGTACAGCAGCATGTCCTTCTTGCGGTCCACGATGGACAGATAGCCGTCGGCGTCGAGGATGCCGACGTCGCCGGTGTGGAGCCAGCCGTCGACCAGGGCGGCCGCCGTCTCCTCCGGGCGGTTGCGGTAGCCGAGCATGATCTGCGGCCCGCGCAGGCAGACCTCGCCCTTCTCGCCCGCCGGGAGCGGGTCTTCGCCGCCCTCGGCCGGGACGACCTTGACCTCGGTGTCGAAGATCGGCACGCCGACCGAGCCGACCTTGCGCGTGCCCGAGCGGTACGTCGGGGAGATGACCGCGCCCATCGTCGCTTCGGTGAGGCCGTACCCCTCGGCGACGACCACGCCCGGGAACCGCTCGCGCAGCGCGTTGATCATCGCGTGGTTCATCGGCGCCGCGCCGGAGCCGATCGACTTCACCGAAGACAGGTCCGCGGTGTGGAACGACGGCGTCGCGAGCAGCGCGGCGAACAGTGCGGGCGCGCCGCCGATGCCGGTGATGCGCAGCCGTTCGGCGTCGGTGACGTACGCCGCCGGGTCGAAGCGGGAGTGCAGGACGATCGTCGTGCCGGCGATCACCGCCGCGTTCAGCCCGCCGATGATGCCCATCGCGTGGAACCACGGCGTCAGGTTGATCGCGACGCCGGTGCCCAGGCGCGTCGGCCACTCGTCCTCGCTGCCGACCTGGTCGAGGGTGACGTCGCCGTGGGCGTCGAGTGCCGGCACCGAACCGCTGCCCCAGCACGCGTGCTGCAGGGTGTTGACCACGACGTTGCGGTGGGAGAGCCGCACGCCCTTCGACCGGCCGGTGGTGCCGCCGGTGTAGGCCAGGTGCGCGAGGTCGTCGTGGATCGCTATGTCGGCTTCGGGGCGCGTCTCCGGGTGGCCGGCCTGGAACGCCTCGAACTCGACGGCGCCGTCAGGCAGGTCGGCGGTGGGGTTCACGACGATGGTCAGCCGTGTCGGGATCCGATCGGCGACGCTCGCGAGCACCCCGGCGACCGGCCCGAACGTCACGACGGCCGAGGCCTCGCAGTCGGCGAGCTGGAAGGCGAGGTCGTCCGGCGGGAGCAGCGGGTTGGCCGGGCTGAACGTCGCCCCGGCCAGCACGGTGCCGTAGTAGGCGACCGGGAAGGCCAGGCAGTTCGGCAGGTGCAGCGCCACGACGTCGCCGCGCCCCACGCCCCGCTCCCGCAGCGCGTGGGCGAAGCGGCAGGCCGCGCGGTAGGTCTCGGCGAAGGTGAGGCTGCGGCCGTCGTGGGCGAAGGCGGTCCGGTCACCCCAGCGGGCGGCGCCCGCGGCGATGAGGGAACCGACCGGGGCTTCGGGGTAGTCGAGGGAGGCGGGCAAACCGGGCGGCGTCGTCGGCGCGGTGAGCGGCATCACCCGACGGTACGAGTTGTGCGGTCAACGACACAAGGACGAGGGCGGACGGGTGCAGTGAACGAGCGCTAACATCGATGAAACCCTCCCGACGTCGTAGAGAAGGTGACCGGAAGTGACCGACGGCCTGTACCAGCTTGCCGAAGAGCACGAGGAGCTGCGGGCCGCGGTCCGGGCCCTGGCCGAGAAGGAGATCGCGCCGTACGCGGCCGAGGTCGACGAAAACGAGCGCTACCCGATCGAGGCGTACAACGCGCTGGTCAAGTCCGGGTTCAACGCCGTCCACATCGGCGAGGAGTACGACGGCCAGGGCGCGGACGCCGTGGGCGCCTGCATCGTGATCGAGGAGGTCGCGCGCGTCGACGCGTCGGCGTCGCTGATCCCGGCGGTGAACAAGCTCGGCACGCAGCCGATCATCCTGTCGGCTTCGGAAAGCGTGAAGAAGCTGGTGCTGCCCTCGATCGCGTCGGGCGAGGCTTCGGCGTCGTACGCGCTTTCGGAGCGCGAAGCCGGCTCGGACACGGCATCGATGCGCACGCGCGCCCGGCTCGACGGCGACCACTGGGTGCTCAACGGCACCAAGGCGTGGATCACGAACGCGGGCGAGTCGTCCTGGTACACGGTGATGGCCGTGACCGACCCGGACGCGGAGAAGAAGGCCAACGGCATCTCGGCGTTCGTCGTGCACAAGGACGACCCGGGCTTCTCGGTGGGCCCGAAGGAGAAGAAGCTCGGCATCAAGGGCTCCCCGACGCGCGAGATCTACTTCGAGAACTGCACGATCCCCGAGGACCGCATCATCGGCGAGCCGGGCACGGGCCTGAAGACGGCGCTGCGCACGCTCGACCACACCCGCCCGACGATCGGCGCGCAGGCACTGGGCATCGCCCAGGGCGCGCTCGACGCGGCCATCGCGTACGTGAAGGACCGCAAGCAGTTCGGCAAGTCGATCGCGGAGTTCCAGGGTGTCCAGTTCATGCTGGCCGACATGGGCACGAAGATCGAGGCGGCCCGCCACCTGGTGTACGCGTCGGCGGCGGCTTCCGAGCGTGGGGACAAGCGGGCCGGGTTCATGGCTTCGGCTGCGAAGGCTTATGCGTCCGACATCGCGATGGAGGTGACCACGGACGCGGTCCAGCTCTTCGGCGGGGCTGGGTACACGCGGGACTTCCCGGTGGAGCGGATGATGCGGGACGCGAAGATCACGCAGATCTACGAGGGGACCAACCAGATTCAGAAGGTTGTGATGGCTCGGGCTCTGCTCAAGGGGTAGTTCGGCACCTTCGGAGCGGTCAAAGGACTAGTCCGGCACCCCGAAGCCCCATTGTGACTACGGCCGGCGGTGCCGGGTCATCGACGCGGATCCGACGGGGTGCATCGGTGGAGCAAACTCGACCGATGCCACACCCTCGTCGGTGATCCAGCTCCTCAAGGATGCTGGCTGCGACCAC
>NZ_JBFBBQ010000162.1:0-3155 GCF_040682775.1 Amycolatopsis sp. NPDC051106
TGCGTCAGACGCACCGAACGCCACATTGGGGCGCTGGGGCTAGCTGTGCACGACGGCGCCGGTCTTCGGGTCGAGCGTGACCTTCTTCGCTTCCGGCCACCAGAAGTCGAACATCCCGTTGAGCGACCCCGCGCGGGAGTCGAACGACGAGTCGCCGATCCGGCCGGCGAACCAGTTGTCCTCGATGAACTTCAGCACCGAGGTCTGGTCGGTCAGCGAGTGGTCGACGTGGTTCACCTTGCTGTAGGGCGAAATCACCAGCAGCGGCAGCCGCGGGCCGTAGCCGCAGCGGTCCGCGTAGCCGCCCAGCGTCGCCGGCTTGCCCGTGCAGACCGGCTGGTCCTGCGAGGCGTCGTGCGAACCGTTGATCACCTTCGAAGCCACGTGGTCGTACCAGCCGTCGGAGTCGTCGTAGGCCAGGACGATCGCCGTCGACTTCCAGTCCGGGGACTGCTGGATCTTGTTGATCTCCCCGACCACGAACTGCTGCTCGTCCAGCGGGTCGGAGTACCCCGCGTGGCCGTCCTGGTACTCCGGGGCCTTCAGGAAGCTCACCGCGGGCATCGAGCCGGCCTTCAGCGAGTCGTTGAAGTCCGCGATGTCGTACTGGTGGTTCGCGCGGTCGGTCTGGCCGATCGCCTGCACCGACGACGGCGGCAGGTGCTTCGGGTTCGCCGTCGACGGGTAATACTGGAACGGCTCGTGGTGCGGGCTGTAGTCGACGACCGCGTTGCCGCCGACGTTGGTGTGGGTCTGGCCGCAGACCGCGTAGCCGTTCGCTTCGCCGGTGGGGCGGAAGCCGCCCTGGAACCAGCCCCACGTGACGTGGCGCTGGTTGAGCAGGTCGCCGACGTTGCGGCCGTGCATCGTGGCCAGGTTGTCCTTGCTCGTGTGGTTCTTGCCCGAGCAGTCGTCCCAGGCCGGGTCCGGGTCGTTGATCATCGTGCCGACGCCGTTCGCGTCCGGCGACTGCACGGTGTAGGCGTCGCTGACCGGCTCGTGCGTCACCGGGTCGACCGCCTGGACGCCGTGGGTGTTGCCCGAGATCAGGTCGATCGCGCCCGGGCTGGACGGGCCGAACACCGTGTTGAACGAGTTGTCGTTCAGCGCGTAGTGCTGCGCGTAGTTCCACATGCCGGTGACGGTGTTGCCGTCGAAGTAGTCCATCACCAGGCCGGGCTCGCCGAACAGCACCGGCTGGCCGGTGCACTTGTCCGTCTCGGTCTTCTCGACGAACTTGTCCATCTTGCCGCCGTCGAAGGCGGCCTGCTCCGCGCCGTAGTTGTGGTTCTGGTCGCAGGTCAGCGCCTGCTCGTGCGTGAGCCGCTTGGGGTTGTAGGCGTTCGGGTTGTCCGTCAGCAGCTTGTGGTCCAGGCCGTTGACCTTCGGGGTGTTGCGCGCGGCGGTGAACGGGGTTCCGTCGGTGTTGGCCGCGTTCGGGTAGGTGCCGAAGTAGTGGTCGAACGAGATGTTCTCACCGAAGATGACCACGACGTGCTTGATCGGCGTGGCCGTGGGTATTCCGTGCGCGGGCAACAGGTTCAGCGGCTGGGCGTCCGCGGTGCTCGCCGCGGAGCCGGTGACGACGGCCAGCACGGCGACCGAGGCGAGGGCCCCGGCGCCGAGCAGACCCCGCCGCCGGCGGCGGATTCTCGTGTCCACAGTGGATTCCTTTCGTGGTGGGTTCGCTTGTCAGGCGAGCAAAGAGCGGCCGAAGTGGTCGTCCGGCCCGGTGACACCCGGCAGCGCGAAGAAGTAGCCGCCGCCGAACGGGGAGATGTAGTCGGTCAGGGGTTCGTCGGCCAGCCGGGTCTGGACCGCTTCGAACTGCCGCTCCAGGTCCTGCTGGTAGCAGACGAAGATCAGGCCCATGTCGAGGTTGCCGTTGCCGTCGATACCGCGGTCGTAGTTCACGGCGCGGCGCAGGATCCGGCTGGCGTCGGTTTCCGGCGTGCGCGGGTTGGCCTTCCGGATGTGGCTGGTCAGCGGGATCACGGTGCCGATGGGGTCGTCGGCGTAGCGGGGGACGTCGGTCTCCTCGGTGCCGTCGAGCGGGGCACCGGTGTCCCGGCGGCGGCCGAACATGTTCTCCTGCTCGGCCAGCGAAACCCGGTCCCAGAACTCGACCAGCATCCGGATCAGCCGGGTGACCTGGTAGCTGCCGCCCGTGGCCCAGGCGGGTTCGTTTTGTGCGGAAGTCCACACGAGACGGTCGAAGTCGGCTTCTTCCGGGTTGGCGGTGCCGTCCTTGAAGCCCATCAGGTTCCGCGGGGTCCCGGCCGGGCGCGGCGGGGAGCTGAAGCCATTGAGCTTCCAGCGCAGCTGCATGCCGCCGCGGGTCGCGCGGGCGATGTCGCGCAGCGCGTGCAGGACGGTGTCGGTGGAGTTAGCGGACAGCGTGAGGCTGAGGTCGCCGTGGCACTGGGCGGGGTCGAGGGCGTCGTTCGCGAACGTCGTCATCGGCTTCAGCTTGGCGGGCTTGAGCTTCGCCAGGCCGTACCGGTCGTCGAACAGCGACGCGCCGGCGCCGAGGATCACGCCGAGGTCCCCGCCGGGCACGACGGGCCCGAGCACGCCGGAGTCGGCGGGCGGCGCGGTGATGCCGAGGGCGGCGGGTGCCCCGCCGGTGGTGAGGAACCGCGCCCGGTCGGTGATGGCGCGGAAGAGGTCGGTCAGTTCGGCCTTCGACTCGGCGACGACATCGAAGGAGGCGACGACGGTCTGGGTGGGCGGAGTCCGCAGGATGGCGGACTGGTTCCGGCCGTGGAAGGGAACCGGTGACGTGCTGTCGGTGATCGCCGACGACGCGCCGAGCCCGGCTCCGGCGGCCACGGTCAGGCCGGCGCCCATCGCGGCCCGGCGCAGGAAGGAACGTCGCGGCAGGCCCGCGGCCGGGTGCGGCACGGGACAGCGAGGCTGGTCCGTCACGAAACCCTCCTCGGCTGGATGGCGGGGTGGCTGGTCGCGGCGCAGGCGGCGCTTCGCTGTGCGGTCGGGTGACGCAGGTCTGCGCTGGTGGCCGGGTGCGGCGCGGTCTTGCGTGGCTGGCCGGCGCGGGTGAAGTCGCCGCATTGCGGGGTCGGGCGGTGCAGGCTCGCGCCGGTGGTCGAGTGCGGCGCGGTCTTGCGTGGCTGGCCGGCGCGGGTGAAGTCGCC
>NZ_JBFBBQ010000162.1:3252-10778 GCF_040682775.1 Amycolatopsis sp. NPDC051106
GCCGCACTGCGGGGTCGGGCGGTGCAGGCTCGCGCTGGTGGCCGGGTGCGGCGCGGTCTTGCGTGGCTGGCCGGCGCGGGTGAAGTCGCCGCACTGCGGGGTCGGGCGGTGCAGGCTCGCGCTGGTGGCCGGGTGCGGCGCGGTCTTGCGTGGCTGGCCGGCGCGGGTGAAGTCGCCGCACTGTGCGGTCGGGCGGCGCTGGCTCGCACCAGTGGCCTGATGCGTTGCATTCTCGCGAGGCTGGTCAGTCACGAAACCCTCCTCGGCTCGGCGATCGCGGCTATCGGGGCCAGCAGTTCCGTCAGCTCGCTCACGTCCGCGTTCAGCTTCTGCCTCTCCTTCTGCAGCAACCGGTCCAGTGGCGTCCAGCTGCCGTCCGGGTGGTGGGCCGCGTCCAAAGTGGTCTGGGTGCGGGTCAGCCACTTGTCCACTTTGGACAGATCCGCGTACCTCGGTGCCAGCAGCGGACGGAGCACGTCCAGCACCGCGCGGGTGCCGTCGAGGTTGGCGCGGGCCGTGGCCAGGGTGGTGCCGCTGCCGTAGTCCGTGCGGCCCGTCAGTTCGAACTGCAGCGTGTTCTCCATGATCTCGTGCGCGCGCAGGCCGAGGTCGTTGCCGTCGACCTGGCTGTCGGCGAACGAGGCCTGCAGCGCGCGGGCGTCCGTGTCCAGGCGGTCGGCCACCGGGCCGAGCGCGCCCAGGTCCTCGCCGTGCCACAGGCCCTGCTCGAGGCGGTGGAAGCCGGTGAAGCCCGCGTCGGACGGGCCGTCCGGGAGGCCGTCGGCGGTGCCGTTGAGCGCGCCGTCGGAGTCGCCGAACGCGTCGTACGCCGCGCCGAGGCGCTCGTACGTCAGGTGGGCCGTCAGCCACGCCGCTTCGCTCGCCGCGCGGTCGCCGCCGTGGACAGCGTTCTTCAGCGCGCCCGTGTTCGTGACCAGCTCACCGAGGCCCGTCGTGACGTGCTGCTGGTACGCCTTGAGCGGCCCCAGCAGATCGTTGTGCGTCACCGGCGCGACGCCGGGCCCGGTCCGCTCGGCCCCGCCACTGACCTGCACGGCCGGTCCGACGATCGCGCCGGCGTCCTCCGGGAGGCAGCGGAACGCGTAACTGCCGTTGCCGAGATTGACCTGCAGTGGCCGGGTGGTCGCCGGGCCGAGGCCCTCGACCTCGCCGTAGATCACCCCGGTCGCCGGGTCGATCAGGTCGACCTCGGCGGTCACCGAGCCGGTGTTGTGCAGGCGGAACGTCTGCGGCCCGGGCTTCGGGTCCGACCAGCCGGTGCCGCACGCCGAGCGCGACACCGCGATCTCCGGGTCGCCGGCGGAAGCGCTGTCCGGCCAGAACGCCACGACGGCTCCCGCCGCGGCGGCCACGACCACGGCCGCCACGATCCAGCGGCTACGCACTGACACTCTCCCCGTCACTCGATCGGACCATTCTCGGTCACGGATTATGCGAGCCTAACGCTCACAAATCCGCAACGGAGGACGCCGAGAGTAGGAAATTCACCGGGATTTTGACCAGGCGACCACGAAAGGGGGAGGATTCAGACGTTTGCCTGTGCCAGATCTGTCTGGTTCGGCGCGAAAGTCCGGTTGGTTACGCCGCGGGCAGCGGAGTTCCGGTTTCCAGCAGCGTCTTCAGGCTCGAGAGCAACGCGGGCCAGCCCTGGCTGCACATCGCCTTGACCGTGCTGTCCGGTTCGAAACCGTCGTGCAGCACCGTCAGCTTCACGGTTTCCCCTTGGGGTTCGAGTGTGAAGGTGACCTTCGAGCGGCCTTCCCGCTGCAGTTTCGCCAGCGTTTCCGGGGCGATGCCGTTGCGATCGGCCCATTCTTCGGTGAATGTGTGCCAGGTGTAGGAGAGCCGGCGGTAGGGGTCCGATTCGAGCACGACCTGATCGGGATGACTCGTTTTCGCGCCGCTTTCCGCCCAGACCATCGGCGAACCTTTCTTCCACTCGGTTTCGAACGCGACGCCCCAGTACTGCCGGGTGAACGCCGGTTCGGTAAGCGCTTGCCAGAGCTTTTCCGGGGTCGTGCTGATGTAGGTGGTGTAGGCGAATTCGTTCATGGGTTCGGACTCCAGGGCTCGTTTCAGATCGGCCAGCGCGCCGGCCCGCTGCCGGTCGAAGCGGGTCATCCAGCGCTCGGCGATCGCGTTGATCGGCGCGGCGTCGAGGTGGTGCAGCTTTTCGCGGCCGCGCCAGGTCGTCGTGACCAGCCCGGCCGCCTCGAGCACGGCCAGGTGCTTGCTCACCGACTGGCGGGCCATCTCCAGCCCCGCGCACAGCTCGCGCAGGGTCTGGCCGTTGCGCTCGTTCAGCACGTCCAGCAGCCGGCGCCGGCTGGGATCGGCCAGCGCCTTGAACACCTCGTCCATCGCGCCCTTCCCGAGAAATGCAGCCGTTCGGCTGCCTATGCACGATAGGCAGCCGAACGGCTGCATGTCAACCGGAGGTCAGCGGAAACGGATCGCCGTGATGCCCGCGAGCACGAAGAACACGAGGATGACCAGCGTCCCGGTCTGCCCGCCGGACGACCGCGTCACGACCTGGTCGACCGCGCCGGTCAGCCGCACCCCGCACTCGGCGACGACGGTGTGCCGTCCCGCCTCGATCCGCGTGAACTCGACCGGCGCGGTGAAGGCGCCGGAGCCGTCGGTGTAGGCGGAGCCGACCTCGACGCCGTCGGAGGTCAGGGTGACCATCCGGCTCGGCTGGCAGCCCTTTCCGGACGCGGACAGCTCGTCGCCGGGCTGGACGCTCGGCCGATCGAGCACCAGCTCACCCGGCTTGGGCTCGGTGCTGGTGGTCGTGGGGGTGCCGGGAGTGGTCGGCGTGGTGGACGACGGCGGCGTGGTCGTGGTCGTCGGCGGGGTGGTGCTCGTGGTCGGAGGCGGGGTCGTGGTGGTGCCGGGCCTGGTCGGGCGCGTGATCACGGGCGGTGGCGGGGTCGTGGTCACCGGTGGCGGCGGGGTGGTCGTGGTGACTCCGGTGACGACGAAGGTGCCGCTCGCGGTCTCCTTCTGGCTCGTGCAGGTCGCGGTCACCGTGTAGGAGCCCGGCTTCGCGCCGGCGGGCACGGCCGTGGCGAACGACCCGCTGGTCGCCGGGGCCACTTTCGAGCCGAGCGAGGTGCCGGCCCAAGTGAAATTGATGATCCGGCACACCGCGAAACCATTCCAGGAAATGGTGAACGAGCTACCGGCCTTTCCCGTTGATGGTGTCAAACCAACCGAAGGCGGAACTTGTGCGTTGGCGTTACCCGCGAACGTGAGCAGGAGTATCGCTCCGGCCACGGTGCCGAAAAACAACCGAACCACGAATCGCATTGGGACGTCCCTCCCCGGTGTGTGCTCGCTGTAGCATTCCGGACCAGTCGGATAACGCAAGTAGGGGATGCCCAATGGGACGTGTCATCGCGGCGGGGGTTGCGTTGGGTTTGTGCGGGGTGCTGCTCGGCGCGCCGGCCGCGTCGGCGCAGTCCGGATCCGGCTCGCTCGGCGTGCAGGTGTCGATCGACCGGCGGCCGATCGCCGACGCCACGGTCCCGATCGACCCGGCCAAGCAGGTCGAACTGCAGGTCGTGGCCACCAACTCCGGGACCGCCCCGGTGAAGGTGCGCAGCGTGCGGCTCTCCGGTGTCGCGCTCGCCCTCACCTTCTTCGCCTACGACACGACCGCGCCGTTCGAAGTGCCGGCGCGGGGCTCGATCACCCGGACGTTCGTGCTGGACCTCGGCGACCTCGCCGGACAGGCGACCGGGCTGCTGCCGTCGTCGGTCGAGCTGCTCGACGCCCAGCGCGCCACGCTCGGCGAGGCGACGACGGTCGCCGACGTCCGTGGCTCCTTCTGGTCGGTCTACGGCGTCTTCGGCCTGGCGATGCTCGTGCTCACCGTCCTGGCCTGGCTGGCCGCGCTGCTCGCGCTCGCCCGGCACCGGCTGGCCCCCAACCGCTGGCGCCGGGGCCTGCGGTTCCTGCCCGCCGGGTTCGGCACCGGCCTGGTCGCGGTGATCACGCTGTCGGTGCTGCGGCTGGTCCCGCCGGAGCCGGCGATCGAGATCCCGGTGGTGCTGGGCGCCGCGGCGATCGCGTTCCTGCTCGGCTACCTGACGCCGCACCCGGCGCCGCCACGGGCCGACAGCGAGACCGCAGGCAGTGACACCACCGTCCGGATGGCGATCCCGCCCACTCAGGAATTCACCCGATGAGCGCACCGGCCGAGCTGGTCGCCGCCCTGCCGCAGTACGACATCGGCGCCGAGATCGGCGAAGGCGGCATGGGGCTCGTCTTCGCCGGGACGCACCGGACGCTCGGGCGCAGCGTCGCGATCAAGCAGCTGCCCTGGGACGTGCTCAACCACGCGGCGAGCAGCGAGCTGTTCGATCGCGAGGCCCGTGTGCTGGCCAGCCTGGACCACCCGCACATCGTGCCGGTGTACGACTACGTCCGCACCGGCCGCGAGCACCTGCTGGTGATGGAACGGCTCGACGGCGGCACCGTGCACAGCCGGTTCCACGGCGGCGGCGTCAGCGGCGAGCAGGCGTGCGCGATCGGCCTGGCGATGCTCGCCGGGCTGCACGCGGCGCACCGGGCCGGCGTGCTGCACCTCGACGTCAAGCCGCGGAACCTGCTGTTCACCCTGCAGGGCGTGATGAAGGTGGCCGACTTCGGCATCGCGCGGGTGATCAGCGAGGGTGCCACGCTCGTCACGCACGGTGGCGAAATCCTCGGTACCCCGGCGTACATCGCGCCCGAACAGGCGATGGGCAACGCGCTGAGCCCGGCGGCCGACGTCTACGCGGCCGGCACGGTGCTCTACGAGCTGCTGTCCCGGCAGCTCCCGTTCGACAACACGCGGGGCGCGATCAGCATGATGCGCCAGCACATGTTCACCGACCCGCGGCCGATCGCGGGCGTCCCGATGCCGATCGCCGGCGTGATCATGCGCAGCCTCGCGCGTGAGCTCGACGCGCGGTATCGCGAGGCCGAATCCTTCGCGGCCGACCTGGCCGGGGCCGCGACCGCCGTCTACGGACCGGGCTGGCTCGAACGGTCCGGGGTGCCGGTGCTGCACCTGACGCCGCGGGTGATCGCCGGGCTCAACTCGCCCACCGCGCCGGCGCCGCCGGGGGAGGCGCGGACGCGGCCGGTCCGGCGGCCGTCGGGGCCGAACCCGACGCTGGTCGCGCCGAGCGGGTCGGTGGACGGCGGGCCGGCTTTCGGAGTGGCGGGCGACGGCTCCGGCCCGCTCGACGCCGGATCGGACCCGGCGCGTGGCTCGCAGGCCGCGGTGCTGTGGCTGCGGCTGGCCGCGGCGGCGGCCGCGATCGTGCTGGTCGTGCTCGCGCTGCTCAACCCGGAGCGGCTGCCGCACCAGGCGTCGCCGACGTTGCTGCTCGGCACCGAGCCCGTCACGGCGCCGGTCGAAGTGGACCTCAGCAAGCCGTTGACGCTGGCCGGCACCGGCAACCCGGGCCCGGTCTCGCTCACGCTGTCCGCGGCCGGGATCCCGCTCGGCTCGGCCGAGACCGACGCGAAACCGGCGGGCAACGGCTTCACCGCGCAGCTCACCCTGCCGGCGATCGCGCGGTGGGTGGTCGGCGGCGCGGTCACCGCGACGGTGCGGACCGGACCGGTCGAGCAGACCTTCACGCTGCGCACCAGCCAGCACCCGCTGGCCAGCGCGATGGGCGCCGGCAGTCTCCTCCTGGCGCTGTTCGCGCTGGCCTACCTCGAGTCCGGGCTGCGGACGATCCGCAACGGCCACCGCTGGCGCGGTGCGCCGGTCGGCGGGCCGGTGCTGGGCCTGCTGTTCGGCGCCGTCGCGTGGCTGTGCGTCGTGGTGCTGCGCGTGCACGAACCGGCCCCGGGGTTCGGCGCCGGGTGCGCGGTGGCGGGCGCGGTCGCGGCCGGGCTCGTGGTCGCGGCGGCGCGGCGCCGGGCGTCCACAGTGGTCAGTCGACCATCCGGACGGTGACGTGCGGGCTGTAGCTCTTGCGCCGGCTCCACCCGGTTTCGGCGCAGAGGCTCAGCTGGATGGCGCGATCGGCCGGCGCCCAGTAGCCGGTGCGGACGAAGTAGCCTTCCATCGTGTTCAGCGCGGCGAGCCGCTTGCGGGCCGAACACATCTCCCAGCCCCACTGCCGCCCGGTCTTCTCGACGCCGTTGCGCCGTACGGACACGCACGGGTTCCCGACCGCGCGGATGTCGGCATCACCTTCGGTGACGTAGACGACGCCGTCGATCTTGTAGAACCGGTTGTTGTCGAGCAGCGAGACCTGCCCGGAGAGCGTGACCCCGACCCGGCCACCGGCGTCGCCCGTGAGCGTCCAATCGAGACAGAATTCCTGGACCGGGAGTTCCAGCGACTGGGTCATGGCGAGTTCCCCTGTTCTAGCGGTGCGTCCTTCCAGAAGATAAGGAAATTCCGACCGTCGGGAAGAGGTCCGGACGATCTTCACCCGAAGCGGTTCCGGACCGACGAATGCTTTGCCGTGCATGGGTTTTCAGACCACTGGGTGACGCCGGGCACCGGTGGTGACATCCGGGCGTCTCTCCGGGTGGCGCCGGCCGCACGGTCGAGTCTGCTGGTGTTTCGATCACCCTCCGTGAGTTGAAGGTAAAGGAACCATTACCTTCGGCGCGGCGTTGACGGGGCATGAGCGAGACCACGGTGATCGAGCTGGGGCCCCGCGACCTGCTCGTGGTGGCGGGCCTGCCCGGCGCGGGCAAGACGACGATGCTCCGCCACGCCGCGCCCGGCCTGCCGGTGCTGGACTCCGACCAGGTCCGCGCCCGGCTGGCGGCGGTACCCGTGCCGTACCGGTGCTACCGGCCGGTGGTCCACGCGTGGCACCGCGCGCGAGTGGTGCGGCGGGCGCTGGCGGCGGGGCCGATCGTGGTCCACGAGCCGTCGACGCGGGCTTCGACCCGGGCGTTGCTGGCGCTGGTGGGAGCGGTCAGCGGCCGGCCGGTGCGGCTGTTGTTCCTGGACGTGACGGCCGCGGAGGCCCTGGCGGGGCAGCGCAGCCGGGGCCGGATCGTGCGGCCGCGGTCGTTCGCCCGGCACGTCCGGCGCGCGGGGAAGTGGCGCGAGGCGCTGCTGGCTTCGCGGGTTCCGGTGGGGTGGAGCAGTGTGCAGGTGATCGACCGGGCTCGCGCGGCGCGGACGCGGATGGTAGCCACGCCGCACCGGGCCGGCGCGGCGGACCCGGCTTTGTCGTTCACCAAGTTGGGGCGCTGACGTGCTCTGAAGGCCACCTTCAGGGAACTGGGTGCCCTGAAGGTGGCCTTCAGAGACTTCGGCTGGACTGCTGAGCGATTGGTGCCGGCGCTGTCGCCGGGGGCTGGTGGCGCGAGTCGGGGTGCTGGCCGGGGCGAGCTTGGAGTGGCCTGGTTGACGGGGGTGCGGGGCAGGGTCGGTCGGAAGCCCGGCGCCCATCGAGGCGCGCACGGGGAGTCGGATGCAGTGAATGACTCATTCCTGGCACCGGACGCCAGGAATGAGTCATTCACTGCAT
>NZ_JBFBBQ010000163.1:0-10107 GCF_040682775.1 Amycolatopsis sp. NPDC051106
AGCCGGTTCCGAGAAGCCGGGTGGAGCGAGCCTCCACCCGGCTTCTTGCCGTCCGCGACCCGGCACCGAGGCTGGAGTCACTCCAGGGTCGTTAGCTAAGCAAACGATTACCGCCTAGGCTGGACCCCATGGAGTTTCGTCGTCTCGGCCGCAGCGGCCTCAACGTCAGTGAGATCTCGTACGGGAACTGGCTCACCCACGGTTCCCAGGTCGAGGAGGACCAGGCCCACGCCTGCATCAAGGCCGCCCTCGACGCGGGGATCACGACCTTCGACACCGCGGATGCCTACGCCAACACCGCCGCCGAGTCCGTGCTCGGGCGCGGCCTCAAGGGGCAGCGGCGGGAAAGCCTGGAGATCTTCACCAAGGTCTTCTGGCCCACCGGCCCCAAGGGCCCCAACGACAAGGGCCTGTCCCGCAAGCACATCATGGAGTCGGCCAACGCCTCCCTCGAGCGGCTCGGCACCGACTACGTCGACCTCTACCAGGCGCACCGGTTCGACCGGACCGTTCCGCTCGAAGAGACCATGCTCGCCTTCGCCGATCTCGTCCGCCAGGGCAAGGTGCTCTACGTCGGCGTCTCGGAGTGGACCGCCGAGCAGATCAGCCGCGGGGCCGCCCTCGCCCGTGAGCTGAAGATCCCCTTCGTCTCCAACCAGCCGCAGTACAACATGCTTTGGCGCGTCATCGAAGACCAGGTCATCCCCGCTTCCGAGCGCGAAGGCCTGAGCCAGATCGTCTGGTCGCCGATCGCGCAGGGCGTGCTCACCGGCAAGTACAAGCCCGGCCAGGACTACCCCGCCGGCTCGCGCGCCACCGACGAGAAGGGCGGCGCCAACATGGTTGCCCGCTTCCTCGACGAGAACGTCCTCAAGCGCGTCGCCGAGCTGGAGCCGCTCGCGAAGCAGGCGGACCTGTCGCTGGCGCAGCTGGCCGTCGCGTGGGTGCTGCAGAACCCGAACGTCGCCTCGGCGATCATCGGGGCTTCGCGCCCGGAGCAGGTGCACGAGAACGTCAAGGCCGCCGGCAAGAAGCTCGACGCCGACCTGCTGACCGCCATCGACGACGTCCTGGGCGACGTCGTCGAGCGTGACGCCAGCCTGACGAAGAGCCCCTAGTCCTGGTTGATCCGGCCCTGGAACGGCACGCCGACGTCGAAGGCGTCCTCCGGGGCCATCCGGGGCTCCAGGCCGAACCCGCGCAGGAGGCGGCTGGCGCCGGCCAGCCGGTCGCCTCCGCGCCCGGGCACCCGCTCGGGCGCGTACCCGCGCGAGGTCAGCAGCGTCTCGACGTCGTCGATCAGCTGGTACGGGTCGCAGTCACCCACGGACCCAGGTCTCCCCCGTGATCCGTTCGTAGACCTCGGTGTAGCGCTGCCGCGTCTGCTCGACGATCTCCGCCGGGATCTCCGGCCCGGGCGGGGTCTTGTCCCAGCCGGTCGTCAGCGACCAGTCGCGGACGAACTGCTTGTCGAACGCGTGCTGCGGACGGCCTGGCTCCCACTCGTCGGCGGGCCAGAACCGCGACGAGTCCGACGTCAGGATCTCGTCGCCGAGGGTCAGCGTGCCGTCGGCGTCGAAACCGAACTCCAGCTTCGTGTCTGCGATGATCACGCCCTGCGCGGCAGCGTGCTCAGCGCCCTTCGTGTAGATCTCCAGCGTCAGCTCGCGAAGCCGCTTCGCGGTGTCTTCGCCGATCTCGTTCAGCACCTCGTCGAAGGTCATGAACTCGTCGTGCCCGGTGTCGGAGATCTTCGTCGTCGGCGTGAAGATCGGCTCCGGCAGCTTGTCGCCCTCGACCAGCCCCGGCGGCAGCGCGACGCCGGAGATCTTCCCGTCGCGCTGGTACTCGCGCAGGCCCAGGCCGGCCAGGTAGCCGCGCGCGATGCACTCGACCTGGACCATCTTCAGCGGCTTGCAGCGCATCGCGCGGCCGGCGAACTCTTCCGGGACGTCCGTCGTCGAGACGACGTGGTTCGGGACCACGCCGGACATCCGCTCGAACCACCACGCCGACAGCTGGTTGAGCAGCGCACCCTTGTCGGGGATCGGCGTCGGCAGCGAGACGTCGTAGACCGAGACCCGGTCGGACGCGACGAGCAGGATGTCCCCGCCGTCGAGCTCGTACAGGTCGCGGACCTTGCCCGCGTGGATGTGCTTCATTCGCCGTCCTCAGTCGTGTACTCGTAGAAAACCCAGTGGTCGGGCAAGGCGGCCGATTCACCGTACTCGACGACCGTGCCGTCGGCCGCCAGGAAGGTGCTCCGGCCCAGCAGCACCGGCGCCCCGGCGGGCAGCCCCAGTTCGGCCGCCTCCTCCTCGCTCGCGCGCCCCGCCGCGTGCCGTTCCTGCGTCGTCGCGACCTTCGTGCCGAGCCTCGCGGCCGCGTGCGCCGAGGTGCCCTCGACGATCCGCTCGGGCACCAGCAGCGCCGGCGCCTTGGCCGACAGCGTGCCGTCGAACCACGACGTCGACGTCGACAGCGGCCGGGAGTCGGGCCCGTAGGTGGTACGGCGCCGCCGGATCGCCGGGGCGCCCTCCTCCAGGCCCAACGCGGCCGCGGCGCGTTCGGGCGCCTGCTCGAGGCCGGCCGACCGGATCACGGCGTAGTGGCCGGGCGGGTAGATCCGGCCCGTCCGCGTCGAAGCGGTGGCGCGGTCGCGGGCCGTGCGGTGCAGGCCGCCGCGGTCGACGACCGTGCCGACGCCGCGCACCGGGCGCACGAGCCCTTGCGAGCGGAGGGTGGCGAGAACCTTGGTGGCCGTCGCCATGGCGACGGCCCAGGTGCGCGCGATCTCGCGGGCGGAGGGCACCGCATCGCCCTCCTGCAGCCGGCCGGACAGGATGTCTTCCCGGATCCGGCCCGCGATCTGGAGGTACGGCGGCTCAGGACGATCGAGGGTGGGCAAGGCGGCTCCTCACGGGGACAACGCGCACAAGTGTTCTAGCACGCCGGAGTGTCTCCGACAAAGGCCTGTTCAGAACCACCCAGGTGTACTAGTACACAAGCTGGACTGCGCTCTAGTACGCAAGTTACCCTCGAAAGTGTGTCCCCGCCCACAGCACACAACGGCTCCAGCGGCTCGGGCCTCGAGGAACTCCTCGAGGAGCTCCGGCGCCGCAAGTGGGTACTGCACCTGTTCGGCAGCCGCGAGGCGCCGGAGATCTACGCCGCGGTCCACACGTGGCCGACCTGCGCGGACGTCATCATCCTCCGGGACGAGCACCGTGCGAGCGCCTACCGCGTACCGCTGTTCCCGGGCACCGACGTGTTCAGCCCGCGGGTGGTGACCTGGCAGTACCACGCCACCCCGGTGTGGACGCTGCGAGCGGTGCTCACCCTGGCGGAGCCCGGCACCCCGGGCGCGCCGCTGCAGGCGCTGCGGCCACAGCCGCAGTGCCACATCCCGCCGGAGCTGCGCCACGACGTGACGGTCCGGCCGACGAGCACCACGCCCGAGCCCGAGCGCGAAGGGGGCGACGGTGGCGGCCCGCCCGCGTGCGCCTAGCGGTCATCAGGCTCGGCGGGCGAGCAGCCGCTCCGCGACCACCAGGTCGTGGGGGTAGGTGATCTTGAGGTTCTCGGGAGCCCCCGGGACCCACCGGATCGGCAGGGAGGAGAACCGCTCCATGCACGACGAAGTGTCCGTCCCCGAGAAGCCTTCGCGCTCGGCCTGTTCGTAGGCCTCGAGCAGCGGTCCGGCCCGGAAGCCCTGAGGCGTCTGGACGCGGATCGCGCCGGGCACCTGGGCGACCAGGTGCCCGGCATCCACCTCGACGACGTCGTCCGCGGCCAGGCCCGGCACAGCCCCCCCGTCCTCGCGTGTCCGGGCCAACACCGCACCGACCAGTTCGGGGTGGACCAGCGGCCGGGCCGCGTCGTGCAGCAGCACGGCGTCGACCCGGCCGCCTCTTATGCGCGGGGCGAGGTGGCGCAGCGCGTTGAGTTCGGACGCCTGGCGCGTGTCCCCGCCGTGCACGATTTCGACAGTGTCGTCGACGACCTCTTCGGCGAGTTCCCGGTCCTGCGGCCGGATCACCAGCACGAGGACGCCGATCCCCGGGACGCGCTTGAAGGCGTCGAGCGACCAGGCGACCACTCGCCGGCCGGCCAGGGGCAGGTAGACCTTGTTCAGCTTCGCGCCGACGCGGGTGCCCGCGCCGCTGGCCAGCACCACCGCGGCCGCCGTCGTCTCCACGAGCCGCGAGACTACCGGGGCCGGTTCACCGGTAGGTTGGCCACGGCGTTGTCATGAGCGCTGCCGTGGACGAGAAAGGGCCTGGTGTGGAGCCGGAAGACATCGAGTTCCCCGAGATCACCCCGCCCGACGACCACGCCCGGTCCGACGCGATCGCCCTGCACGACAAGCTGGTGAAGCCGGCCGGGTCGCTGGGCAGGCTCGAGGAGCTGGGCGTCTGGATCGCGGCCTGCCAGGGCCAGTCGCCGCCGCGGCCGTTCACCCGGCCGCGGGTCATCGTGTTCGCCGGTGACCACGGCATCGCCGCGAAGGGGGTCTCGGCCTATCCCGCCGAGGTCACCGCGCAGCTGCTGGGCACGATGCTGACCGGCGGCGCCGCGATCAACGTCCTGGCCGCCGCCGCGGGGGCGAGTGTCCGCGTGGTCGACATGGCCGTGGACACCGAAGCGCCGGCGACCCGCTCGATCGGCGAGTACAAGGTCCGCCGCGGGTCCGGGTCCATCGACGTCGAGGACGCCCTGACCGCCGACGAGGTCAAGGCGGCGATCCGCGCCGGGATCGCGATCGCCGACGCCGAGGTCGACGGCGGCGCGGACCTGCTCATCCCCGGCGACCTCGGGATCGGCAACAGCACGCCGGCGTCGGTGCTCGTCGCGGCGCTGACCGGCACCGAGCCGGTGGCCGTGGTCGGCCGCGGCTCCGGCATCGACGACGACGCCTGGATGCGCAAGGCGGCGGCGGTGCGTGACGCGCTGCGCCGGGCCCGCGCGGTCCTCGCGAACCCCGTCGACCTGCTGCGCACCACGGCGGGCGCGGACATCGCGGCGATGGCCGGGTTCCTGGCCCAGGCCGCGGCCCGCCGGACGCCGGTGGTGCTGGACGGGCTCGTCGCGTGCGCCGCGGCGCTGGTCGCCGAGGACCTCGCGCCGGGTGCGCGACGCTGGTGGGTGGCCGGGCAGCGGACCGCCGAACCCGCGCATTCGATCGCGCTGGAGCACCTCGACCTCGGCCCGCTGCTGGAGCTGGACGTCCGGCTCGGCGAAGGCACCGGCGCGGTGACGGCGTTGCCGCTGCTGATGATGGCCGCCCGCGTCCTGGCCGAAACCGCGACGCACGAGCAGGCCGGCGTCTCCGGCCCGCTCATCCCGGCCACGGCCACGTAGACCCCGAAAAGCCGTGAAGGCCTCCTTACCGGCTCAAGATGCCGGTAAGGAGGCCTTCACGGACTGGGACGTCAGCCGAGCGGGACCATCCAGTGGTCGGTGTCGGGGCGGGTGCCCTCCTGGATGCCGGTCAGCTCCTCGCGCAGCTTCATGGTGAGGGTGCCGGGCTGCCCGTCGGCGATGGTGAACTCGCCGCCGGCGTGCTTGACGTGCCCGACCGGGGTGATCACCGCCGCCGTGCCGCAGGCGAACGTCTCGGTCAGCTCACCCGAGGCCGCCGCCTTCTCCCACTCCTCGGTGGAGATGCGCCGCTCCTCGACCTTGTAGCCGAGCCGCGAAGCCAGCTGCAGCAGTGACTTCCGCGTGACGCCGGGCAGCAGCGAGCCGGTCAGCTCGGGGGTGACCACCCGGGCGTTCTCGCCGGAGCCGAAGACGAAGAACAGGTTCATCCCGCCCATCTCTTCGACCCAGCGCCGCTCCACCGCGTCGAGCCAGACGACCTGGTCGCAGCCCTTCTCCACGGCCTGCGCCTGCGCGACGAACGACGCCGCGTAGTTGCCGGCGCACTTCGCCGCGCCGGTGCCGCCGGGCGCCGCGCGCACGTACTCCGTCGACAGCCAGACGCTCACCGGCTTCACGCCGCCGGAGAAGTACGAGCCGGCCGGGGACGCGATGACCGTGTACACGTAGTCGGCGGCCGGGCTGTTGACGCCGAGCCCGGTGGACGTCGAGATCATGAACGGCCGCAGGTAGAGGGAATCACCCTGACGGGTGGGCACCCACCGGCTGTCGACGGCGATGAGCTCGCGCAGCGACTCGACGAACACCTCGTCGGGCAGCTGCGGCATCGCCAGCCGCTCGGCCGACTGCCGGAACCGCGCGGCGTTGGCGTCCGGGCGGAACGACGCGATCGTGCCGTCCGGCTGGCGGTAGGCCTTGAGGCCCTCGAAGATGGCCTGGCCGTAGTGCAGCACCGACGTCGCCGGGTCGAGCGTGAACGGGGCGTACGGACCGACCTGGGCCTCGTGCCAGCCGTCGGCCTTCGACCACTTGACGGTCACCATGTGGTCGGTGAAGTAGAGCCCGAAACCGGGCTTCTCGAGTACCTCCGCGACACGGTCCGCGCTCGCAGGACTCGGGTGCGGGACATGGGCGAACTGCGTCGAGGTGGTCATGGCTACACGATACCGTTTGGTCGGAGGCGCGTTAGTCGGATGTCCCACTGTTCTCGGTGTTCCGCGTCCTGCCCGCGGCCGCGCCGTGATGACTCTAGGATGACGGCGTGACCTACCACTCCACGGAGCCGGTCCCCCGGCCCAAGACCGGCGGGGCGGACGTCAAGACGTTCGTCACCGCGGTGCTGCTGACCTTCGGCGTCGGCCTGCTCGGCATGGTCGGCTGGGCCGTGCTCAGCAGCGGCTTCGGCGGTTTCCTCGGCCTCGTCGCGGGCGTCTTCGGCGTCGTGTTGTGGCGGAAGATCCACGGCAAGGCGTTCCCGCAGGTGCTCCCGACGAAGTCGGTCGTCATCCTCGCGGTCGTCAACGCGGTGCTGACGCTGATCCTCTTCCTGACCGCGGGCTGAGCTCCTCGAGCAGTCCCGGCGGCAGTGCGGGCGCCGGCCAGCCCGGGTCCGGGCGGAAGTCGGTGTCCGTCCCGTCGAACGGGTAGGCGCCGCGCTCGGCCAGCGCGCCGATCCGCTCGCCCTCCGCGCGCAGCCGGTCGAGCTGCTCGTGCGTCAGGCGGCCGGCGTCGATCGCGACCTCGGCCTCGTCCTCGTCGTCCCAGCGCCAGGTGCCGTCCCGCTCGACGACGACGTCGAGCACGCCGTCGATGCGGTCCACCCCGGCCGGGGTCCGGCCGAGCGGGACCTCGAGGTTGACGTACCAGTTCGTGAACCGCCCGGCGGCGTCGAAGAACCACCACACCGACGACCATTCGTCGTCGGCGATGCGCCGCAGCGTGGACGTGCGGTGCCAGAAGTCCGGCACGGGCATCCGCGGGATGCGGAACCGCTGGTGCAGCGGCGCGTCCGCCATGTGCCGGCCGTCCACCAGCCGGCTGCCGACGATCGGGGTGCCGGCCGGCAGCCAGGCGAGCAGGACGCGGCCGTCGTCGGCGAGCACGCGCAGCGGGTGGACCTGGCCGATCGAGCCGTCGGGGCGGTGGAACCGTTCGACCACGGTCTCCCCCGGCCGCCAGCGTCGATCACTCACGTTCTTCACTGTACCGGCGCGCGCGTACGCCCAGTAGCAGCTCGATCACGGTCACCAGCCCCGCGACGACGAGCACGGGCAGCGCCGGCAGGAAGTACGCGGCCACCGCGGCGACGGCGATCCCCGCGAGTCCCGGCACGCCGGCCCGCGCCCGGACTTCGGCGCCGGCGGCCAGCGCGGGCACCACGGTCGCGACCACCGCGACCACGGTGAGCGCCGGCTGCAGCGAGTCCGCGTCGGCGGCGGAAAGCAAGTCGCGCAACGACGTCAGCGACAGCCCGAGCCGGACCGCGCCGAGCTGGTACAGCGCGGCGAAGGCGGCCAGCACCGCGACCGCGCCGAGGAGCAGCACTCGCCACCCCGCGCCTTCGCGCCCACCCGGGCGGAGAAACGGCAGGAAGACCACCGCGGCGACGAGCACCCCGGCGAAGTCCGGCGTCTGCAGGCCGCCCCCGGCCGTCGACACCGGCGCCACGGCCACGCAGACCACGACGAGCACGAGCCCCGCGGCGAGCAGCAGCCCGCCCGCGACCCGTACGACGATCGTCGGGATCTTCAGCCCGGCGAACCCGGCGCCGGTCACCACGACCGCGAACGCGGCGGCGGCGAGCTCGCGGTGCGCGGGGAAGACGTAGGCGCCGAACGCGATCGCGTAGACGGTCACTTCGGCAAGCCGCGCGACGGCCACCACGACCCGGTCGACCTGGGCGTCCCCCGGTTCCGGGACGCGGGCCGTCACCCCCGCGGCGATCGCCGCCAGCACCAGCCCGGCGAGCAGCCACCAGCCCGCGCCCGCCGCTCCGGCCGCCAGCGCCACCAGCAGCCCACCGCCCAGCCGCACGCGGCCCTCCCTCTCCCGCCGTTCACCTGTGGTCCGGTCGTCATTAGCATGGCTCACGATCCCGACCGGGCCGGCGCCCGGTACCACCGCGAACGCGCGAGGAGCCAGAAGTGACCGTGCCTAAGCTCGCCCTGTCCGACAACACCGGGGAGGCACTGGCCAAGACGCGCGCCGACGTGATCGTCATCGGCACCCTGGCCGGCGAGGACGGCCCGCTGCTCGCCGCGGGCGCCGCCGCCGTGGACGCCGCCTTCGACGGCCGTCTCGCCGGACTGCTCGCCACCCTCGGTGCCAGCGGCAAGGCCGAAGAGGTCGTCAAGATCCCCACGCTGGGCAAGCTCGCGGCGGGCGTCGTGCTCGCCGTCGGCCTGGGCAAGGAGGGCGACGGCGTCACCCCCGAGCAGGTCCGCCGCGCCGCCGGGGCCGCCGGGCGCGCACTGGCCGGCACCGACCGCGCGTTCGTGACGCTGTCGGAGCTCGACCTGCAGGCCGCCGTCGAGGGCACCGTCCTCGGCTCCTACGTCTTCACCGCCTACCGCTCCGAGAAGGGTGACGCGCCGGTCGCGAAGGTCGACTTCGCGAGCCCGGCCACCGGGACCGCCCGCGAGCACAAGGCGACGCTGAAGGCCGCGACGAGCATCGCCGAGGCCGTGCTCACCGCCCGCGACCTGATCAACACCCCGCCGAACGACCTCTACCCGGCCTCCTTCGCCGACCGCGCGAAGAAGCTGGCCGAGGACAACGGCCTCGAGTTCGAGGTCCTCGACGAGAAGGCCCTCAAGCGCAAGGGCTTCGGCGGCATCCTCGGTGTCGGCGGCGGTTCCGCGCGCCAGCCGCGCCTGGTGCGCATCGCCTACAAGCCGGCCAAGGCCGTCAAGAAGGTCGCGCTGGTCGGCAAGGGCATCACGTTCGACTCGGGCGGCATCTCGCTCAAGCCCGCCGCGAACATGGACCACATGACCTCGGACATGTCCGGCGCGGCCGGCGTGCTCGCTTCGGTGGTGCTGGCGGCGAAGCTGAAGTACCCGCTGGAGGTCGTCGCGCACATCCCGCTGGCGGAGAACCTGCCGTCGGGGACGTCGTACCGCCCGGGTGACGTGCTGACCATGTACGGCGGCAAGACCGTCGAGGTCCTCAACACCGACGCCGAAGGCCGGCTCGTGCTGGTCGACGCGATGGTCCGCGCGGCCGAGGAGAACCCGGACTACCTGATCGAGACCTCGACGTTGACCGGCGCCCAGGTCGTCGCGCTCGGCAACCGCACCGCCGGCGTGATGGGGTCGGACGACTTCCGCGACCGCGTCGCCGCGGTCATGCAGGCCACCGGCGAGAACGGCTGGGCGATGCCCCTGCCGGAGGAGCTGCGCGCCGACCTCGACTCGCGCCTGGCCGACCTGGCCAACGTGACGGGCCACCGCTGGGGCGGCATGCTCGCGGCCGGCATCTTCCTGCGCGAGTTCGTCGCCGACGGCCTCGACTGGGTCCACATCGACATCGCCGGCCCATCGTTCAACACGGGATCGCCGTGGGGCTACACCGGCAAGGGCGGCACGGGCGTCCCGGTGCGGTCGATCGCCGCGGTGCTGGCGGACATCGCCGCCAACGGCTGAGTCCACCCGAGTTCCCATACGCCCCAGGCGCTGCCGGGCATCTCCGCGAAGGTCGTCGACGACACCGGCACCGAGGTCGGCC
>NZ_JBFBBQ010000164.1:0-9626 GCF_040682775.1 Amycolatopsis sp. NPDC051106
GCGTCTGACGCACCCAATGTGGCCTTCGGTGCGTCAGGCGCACCGAAGGCCACATTGGGGCGCTTGGGTCACCTCCAGCGCGGGTCCCGCCCCGAGGCCCCCAAAGCCCGCTCCAACGCCGAAGCGTCCGAAGGCACGGCAACCGCCGGCCCGTAAACCCCCATCGACCGCGCCTGCTCACCCATCGCCACCGCGGACTCGTACACCGCCGTCGCCGCCTCCGGAGCACAGCGGAGCTCCTGCCCGCCGGCCCGGGCCAAATCCCACCCGTGCAGGACGAACTCGCCCAGCACCATGTCGCCGACCACCGACGACGGCATCCGCGCCGTCCCCAGCGCCGTCATGCCCTCCCACGCCGACGGCGTCCCGAACACGTCCACGAGCGTCTCCGCCTGCTTCTCCAGCGCCGCGCGCCAGTCCTCCGTGACCAGCGCCGACTCCGCCTCGCCCGCCCCCGGCGACGGTGGGTCCTCGCGGCGGCCCGCGGCCACGAGCCACGGCCCCCAGTACAGAAGGTGGTTGAGCAGCCCTCGGACGTCGTAGCCGGCGCACGGCGTCGGGGCGGAAAGGTCGGCCACGGCGTGGGCGACCCGGAGGAATTCGGCCGCGGCGGGCCGCATGAGCTCGGCAGTCATCCCGCGATCCAATCCACCCACCGAGAGGCCGTCTTGAAGGAACGCGACAGCTAACGTGAACGCGTGCACCGGATCCCGCGCGGCATCGTGGCCGAGGCCACCGCGCGCACTATGTTCACGCTGACCAGGCACGCACCCGCGCCCGAACTCGCCGAGTTCGTCGAATACCACTGGGTGCTGCGCTGGGACCTGCGCGGCAAACCGCCCCACGAACAGCACGTACTGCCGAACCTCTCGGTGCACGCGACGTTCTTCCCCGGCGCGTCCGGTGTGTACGGCCCGGCCCACGACGTCTTTTCCCACCACCTCGAAGGCCGCGTCCAGGGCTTGGGCGTGCGTTTCCGGCCCGGGTGCTTCCGCGCGTTCCTCGGCGGCCCGGTGAGTGACATCGCCGACCGCGCTGTCCCGCTCGTCGACGTTTTCGGGCCGAAGGCGATCGAAGCCGCGGAATCGGTGCGGACCGCGGCCGATGACGCGCAAATGGTCCGCGCGATCGACAACTTGCTGATCGCAAATCCCGCCGAGCTGTCGGCCGCCGCTCGGCGAGCCGCCGAGGCCGTGGAATCAATCGCAGGGGATCCGGGAATTACCCGGGTGGCCCAACTCTGCGCGGATACTGGACTGACCACCCGGTCCCTCCAGCGGCTGTTCGCCGAACACGTCGGCTGCACGCCCAAGTGGGCGATCCGGATATACCGCCTCAACGACGCCGCGCAGCGGATCGCCGCGGAAGGAGAGCCGGATTACGCCGGTCTGGCGGTTCGACTGGGCTATAGCGACCAATCGCACTTCATCCGCGATTTCCGCGCCGTGACGGGTCAGCCGCCCGCCGAGTACGCCCGGACGGCGCGGCGAACACCGGACAGTGATCGGACATGAAGAAAGCCGCCGGGCGAATTCGCCCGGCGGCCTCTGCTGGAACCCCGCTTCGAGGAGTTTCCCCAGCTCTCCCGGTGACCTGCGGCCACCCGGAGAGCTGAAGAATCCTCAGTTCTTCTTGTGGTAGGCCTCGACGACCTCGGACGGGATCCGGCCCCGGTCCGAAACGGCGTAACCGTTCTTGCGGGCCCACGCCCGAATGGCCTGGTTCTGCTCGCGGTCGACGGCGGCGGGACGGGCGGAACCCTTACCCGAGACCGGGCGCACCGAAGCGCGCTTGCGGCCACCCGCGCGACGCGCGTGCTCGACATACTGGGCGAGGGCGTCCCGCAGCTCCTCGGCGTTATCCGAAGAGAGGTCGATCTGGTAGCTGACGCCGTCCAAACCGAACTCGACAGTCTCTTCCGCCTCACTGCCGTCGAGGTCGTCGACCAGCGAGACGAGCACCTTCTGTGCCATCCGATTCCTCCTGCGGGGACTTGCGCAATGATCTGGTTACGGGGCGAGCCCCGGGACAGAAGTCTTTGTCTAGAACATTAGTACCCGCTTCTGGAGGACAGTGCAAATCTCATTGCGGTAAACGACACTGGCGGGTTATTCGGGTCGCACGAGCGGGAAGAGGATCGTCTCCCGGATACCGAGACCGGTCAGCGCCATGAGGAGCCGGTCGACTCCCATTCCGACGCCGCCGCTCGGCGGCATTCCGTACTCCAGAGCCCGCAGGAAATCCTCGTCGAGCCGCATGGCTTCGCTATCACCCTGCGCGGCCAGCAGCGACTGTTCGGTGAGCCGTTCCCGTTCGACGACCGGATCGACCAGCTCGGAGTATCCGGTGGCGAGTTCGAATCCGCGCACGTAGAGGTCCCACTTCTCGGCCACGCCGGCCCGGGAGCGGTGCTGCCTCGTCAATGGCGACGTCTCCAACGGAAAATCACGGACAAACGTGGGGGCGTGCAGGTGATCCCCGACGAGGTGTTCCCACAGTTCCTCGACCAGCTTGCCGTGACCCAGCTTCGGATCCACTTCCAGGCCCCTGGCCTGCGCGAATCCGTGCAGTTTGGCGGCGGGTGTCTCCGGCGTCACCTCTTCGCCGAGGGAATCGGACAACGACTCGTACATTCCGAGTGTGGTCCATTCGCCGGACAGGTCGTACTCCGAACCGTCGGGCAGGGTGACGACCTGGGTGTCCAGCACCGCCTGCGCGGCCTCCTGGATCAGCTCGCGCGTCATCACCGCATTCGTGTCGTACGTGGCGTAGGCCTCGTAGTACTCGAGCATCGCGAACTCCGGCGAGTGCGAAGAGTCGCTACCTTCGTTCCGGAAGTTGCGGTTGATCTCGAAGACCTTCTCGATGCCGCCGACGACGCAGCGCTTGAGGTAGAGCTCCGGCGCGATCCGCAGGAACAGCTCCATGTCGAACGCGTTCGAGTGCGTTACGAACGGGCGGGCCGCGGCGCCGCCGTGCAGCGTCTGCAGCATCGGCGTCTCGACCTCGGTGAACCCGCGGCGGTGGAACGACTCCCGCAGCGACCGGACCACGCCGGCCCGCGTGCGCACGACGTCCCGCGCGCGCGGGCGCATGATGAGGTCGACGTAGCGCTGGCGGATCCGCGTCTCCTCGGCCAGGTCCTTGAAGGCGTTGGGCAGCGGACGCAGCGCCTTCGACGTGATGCGCCAGGCGTCGGCCATCACGGACAGCTCGCCGCGCTTGGACGTGATGACCTCGCCCTGCACGAACACGTGGTCGCCGAGGTCGACGTCGGACTTCCAGGCCGCCAGCGCGTCCTCGCCGACCTTCGCCAGACTGATCATGGCCTGCAGCTCGGTGCCGTCGCCCTCGCGGAGACTCGCGAAGCACAGCTTGCCCGTGTTGCGCAGGAACATCACCCGGCCGGTGACGCCGACCGTCTCGCCGGTGGCGGTGTCGACGGGCAGCCCCGCGTGCGCGGCCCGCACCTCGGCGAGCGAATGCGTCCGGGGGACCTCGACCGGGTAAGGATCGATACCCTCCGCGAGGATCCGGTCGCGCTTCTCCCGGCGCACCCGCATCTGCTCGGGCAGTTCGTCTTCGGCGGGCACGCTGGTGGGAGGGGGCTTTTCGGTCATGGCCATAGGGTACGAACCCGGCCGCGCGCTACGCCAACCGGATTACCTTTCCTTTCCGTCCATTAACCTGAGCCCCTGGGTGACCCCACCCACACCCGGCGGGCTTCCTCCTTCGGCAGCCGCGCGGCCGCGTACGCCGAGCACCGGCCCGGCTACCCGAAAGCGATCGGTTTCGCCATGTGCAACGCGCGCGCGGCACCGATGAGAGATTTCCGGTCAGCCTGGGATTGACCTCGATCTTGGTGGAGGTCCGATACTGGGGCGATGGCGAAAAAATCACTGGGGCGGGCGCTGATCTCGCTGGTGTCGTTGGTGACGGCCGTCGGCCCGTACCGCGCCGACTGGAACGAAACGCACGTCAAGAACCCCGCTTGGCCACCGCACGCGAAGTTCCACAACGGCCAGACGATGAGCCTCGGGCTCGCGCTGGGCGTCACCAGCCTGTGGCAGCTCTGGCAGGCCCCGGCGGCCCGGGAGGGACTCGACGCGGGCGCGACGCTGGCGTCGCTGTACTGGCTGACGCAGATCTCGGCGCTGGCCTACCCGGGTTCGAAGGCCGTCGACCCGCCGGGGACGGCGAAGTTCCCGCAGGCGGTGGTGGCGTTCCCGGCGCTGGCGGTGACGGCGCTTGGGTACGTGCTGGAGCGGCGCAGGCTGGCCCGCGGCTGACGCCCCCTTCCGGGCAGGGTTCAGCCGCTTGGCTTCCGCCGCTGCCGTGCAACGGATCCCAGGCCACTCGCCCGCGCCCGCGATCCGGACGTCGCGAATCCGGGTCGCGTCTGCCGCGGCCCCGGACGAAGGCCACCTCGACCGTCACAGCCGGAGTCAAACGTCCTGAATGGGTCATTCAGGTCTCGAGCTGTCCTGAATGACCCATTCAAGACGTTTGCCCAGGGCATCACGCCCCTCGACCTGCGCCGGCGCAGGCTGCTCCGCGGCTGACGCCGCCCCCGTCCCTCCCCGGGCAGGGTTCCGGCAAAGTCGCGGTTCAGCCGCCTGGCTTCCGCCGCTGCGGTGTAACGGATCCCGGCCGACTCGCCCGCGCCCGCGATCCGGACGTCGCGAATGACTCATTCGGGACACCAGAGGTCCCCAATGACTCATTCGCGACCCCGAATCCGACGAAGCCGGGTTCGGTGTCACCTCCGCCTCCCGCAGGGCCGCCTTGACCGCCGCAACGAAATACAACGGGCGCCACGCGCCTGGCCTGCGCAGGCTGACCCGCAGCTGACGCGCCCCCGCCCTCCCTGGGGGGCGTGCCCTTGTCCAGCGTATCGGCGGCCACCGACGAAACACCGGAAACGGGAACCCGCCCAGCCCAGTTGTCCACATTCGCAAGCGCTTGTGGACAACCCGGCTAGGCGCGGACGTTCCGCTCGAAGACCAGCCGCAACCCGAGCAAAGTCAGATCCGGCACGTGGTCGGTGATCGTCTCCGACTCGCCGATCACCAGGGGTGCCAAACCGCCGGTCGCCAGCACCGCAACCGGTTCCGTCCCGCCCGGCGACAGCTCTCGGACGATCCGCCGGACCAGCCCGTCCACCTGCCCGGCGAAGCCGTACAGGATCCCCGACTGCAGACACTCCACAGTGTTCTTGCCGATCACCGACCGCGGCGGCACCAGTTCGACCTTCCGCAACGCCGCCGCCCGCAACGCCAAGGCGTCGACCGAAATCTCGATCCCCGGCGCGAACGCCCCGCCCAGGAACTCGCCCCGGGCGGAAATCGCGTCCACGTTCGTCGAGGTCCCGAAGTCCACGACCACGCAAGCCGTGTCGTGCAGGTGGTGCGCGGCCAGCGTGTTGACCAGCCGGTCCGCGCCCACCTCCTTCGGGTTGTCCACCAGCAGCGCCACGCCCGTGCGCACGCCTGGCTCGACCACGATCTTCGGGACGCGGGCGTAGTAGCGCGCCAGCATCACCCGCAGCTCGCGCAACACCGCCGGCACCGTCGACAAGGCACTGATGCCCGTCACCGCGTCCGCGTGCGGGCCCAGCAGGCCGCGCACCGTCAACGCCAGCTCGTCGGCCGTCATGCGCGCGTCCGTGCGCATGCGCCAGTCACCGACCAGTTCGGTGCCGGAATACAGCCCCAGCACGATGTTCGTGTTGCCGACGTCGACGGTGAGCAGCAAGCGGGTCAGCTTTCCGCGTGCAGCAGCGCGTCGAGGCGGCGCGCGTCCGCCGTCTCCGCGACCGGGAACACCGCCGTCTCCTCCTCCGGCGGCAGGGTCACCGTGCCCGACAGCAGCCCCGATCCCTCGGGCGCGTAGCCCGGGTCGGCGTGCCGGTGGACGATCCGGTTGTCCGCGTCGACGAACACCACGCGCGGCTCGTACGTCGCGGCTTCGGCGTCGTCCATCTGGCCGTACGAAATGAGGATGACCAGGTCGCCCGGGTGCACCAGGTGCGCCGCGGCGCCGTTGATGCCGAGGACGCCGCTGCCGCGCTCGCCCTTGATGACGTAGGTCTCCAGCCGGGCGCCGTTGGTGACGTCCACAATGGACACCTGTTCGCCCGGCAGCAGGTCCGCGGCCTCCATCAGGTCCTCGTCGACCGTCACCGAGCCGACGTAGTGCAGGTCGGCCTGGGTCACGGTGACGCGGTGGATCTTCGACTTGAGCATGGTGCGGTACATCGTGGACTCCTATTCCCCTGCGTCCAGCCGCTCCGGGTGCTCGACCGCAGCGCCGAGCAAAACCGGAACGTTGTCGATCAGCCGGGTACTCCCCACCCGGGCCGCGATCAACAAGCGTGCTTCACCATCGACGGGCGCGGGCCCGAGGTCGGTTCCCCTCAACTCCAGGTAATCCACCTCGACCGCGGGCCGCGCGGCGAGGGTCTTCCACGCGGTCTCGAGGACCGCCTCGGCACCGTCGCGCCCGACGAACGCCCCCGCGGTGAGGGCGGCCGACAGGACGACGGCGTCTTCACGCTGCTCGGGCGTCAGGTAGACGTTGCGCGACGACAGCGCCAGCCCGTCGCGCTCCCGCACGGTCGGCACGCCGATGACGTGCGTGTCGATGTTCAGGTCGCGCACCATCCGCTTGATCAGGACGAGTTGCTGGTAGTCCTTCTCCCCGAACAGCGCGTAATCCGGGCGAAGCAGGTTGAACAGCTTCGCCACGACGGTGAGCACGCCGGCGAAGTGGCCGGGCCGGACAGCGCCCTCCAGCTCCTCGCCGAGCGGGCCGGGGTGCACGGTCACGACCGCGCCCTCGCCGTAGAGGGCGTCGGCGCTGGGCGTGAACGCGATTTCGACGCCGTCCTCGCCCAGCACGGCCAGGTCGTTCTCCAACGGCCGCGGGTACGCCTCGAAGTCCTCGCCCTCGCCGAACTGCAGCGGGTTGACGAAGATCGAGGTCGCCACGACGTTGTTCGGCAGCCTCTTCGCGCGGCGGATCAGCTCGCGGTGCCCGGCGTGCAGCGCGCCCATGGTCGGCACGAGCGCCAGCTTGCGGCCGACGCCGTGCAGGGCCTTGCTGACCTGGCTCATCTGCTCGGGCGACGCGAAGGTGTTCAGCGTGCCGCGGCTGAATTTCGGTGTGGTCACTGGTCTTGGTGCCCTTCGGCGGGATCGTCGAGGAGTTCGGTGAGGTCCTTGGCGGCCGCGGTGTCCTGCAGCACTCCTGCTGCGAGAGAACGCGCCACCGTGCGCTTGGCCATCGCGCGGTAGGCCGGCGCCACGTCCGGCGCCCGGTCCGCCAGCACCTCCAGGTGCTTGCGGACGGTGCCGACGTCGCCACGGGCGACCGGGCCGGTGAGCGCGCGGTCGCCGTGTCGGAGCACATTATCCAACGCCGCCGAAAGCAGTGGCGCCACCAGGCGTTCGGAGTGCCCGATTCCCGCTTCCCGCAAGACTTCCGCGCAGTCGGCGACCAGCGTCATCAGGTGGTTCGCGCCGTGGGTCAACGCAGCGTGGTAGAGCGCTCGCGCGGAGTCGGGGATGCGCACCGGCTCGGCGCCCATCTCGACGGCCAGGGCTTCGCCGACGCTCCAGGCCGCGTCGTCGTCGGCCGCCGCAGTGACGCCGATGCTGCACGCCGCCAGCCGCTCGAGGTCCTCTTCGCGGCCGGTGAACGTCATCACCGGGTGCAGCGCGAGCGGCAGCGCCCCGGCCTCGGCCGCCGGCGCCAGCACGTCGATGCCCTGCGCGCCGGAGGTGTGCACGACGATCTGCCCGGGCCGCAGCGACCCGGTCGCGACGAGCCCGCGGACCATGCCGGCCAGCGCGTCGTCGGGGAGAGCGAGCAGCACCAGGTCCGCCCGGCGGACGGTCTCGTCGGGCGGCAGCAGCGGCACGTCGGGGAGGAGGCGCTCGGCACGGGCCAGCGACGCGGCGGACAGCCCCGACGCGGCGACCACGGTGTGCCCCGCCCGGGCCAGCGCGGCGCCGAGCACACTGCCGACCCGGCCGGCGGAAACGACACCGACCGCGAGACGAGCGGGCCGATTCATGGCGTGCGCCTGTGGACGCTCATGGGTGGCAGACTCCCTCTGCTCTCGTTCCAGTCCCGTTCCGGGTACCGGACGAACGGCGCGAGACTAACTCGATTGAGCGCGCCGCGTTGAACCCGGGTGACCAGCTTCACCCGGACCGGGTCACCCTCGGGCGGCCTCGTCAGCGAGGCGCGTCGCTTCCGCCCGGGCGGCCTTCAACGTGCGAAGGAGCTCCTGCTGGCGCTGCCGGTCGACGTCGGTGGTGAGCTCGCGCCGGTCCAGGAACGCGAGCTCCGTCACGCTCGCCTGGTACACGGCGACGGCCTTCGCGGCGCGTTTTCCGGACTGGCGTTTCGCCTGGCGCCGCCAGGCCCGGCGGCCGGGCAGGCTGGCCAGCAGGTCGACCTCCGACGGCGCGATCCACCGCGCCGCGGCCATGTGCGGCAGGGCGGTGGCGATGATCCGCTGCTCCCGTCGTCTCTGGAGGACGACGAGGTAGACCACGCCGAGGAACAGCGGCAGCATGATCAGGAAGTAGACGGTGAGGAACTTGGACCCGCCGAGCAGCGCGGCGCTGTTCCACAGCGCGTGCAGGCAGACGGCGGCCAGGTAGCCGGCGAGCGGGGCGATGACCCGCATCGCCTTCGTGGTCGTGCGCGCGGCGATGCCGATCCCGATGCCGGTGAGCACGGCGAACAGCGGGTGCGTGAACGGCGCGAGGACGCCCCGGAGGAAGAACGCCGTGATGACGCCCTGGCTGTGGCCGTCGCCGAAGCCGTAGTCGTTGAAGGCGCGGCCGAAGTAGTAGATGTTCTCGGTGAACGCGAAGCCGGCGGCGCTGAACCCGGCGTAGACGACACCGTCGACGACGCCGTCGAACTCGCTGGACCGGCGCCACAGGATGAGGACGACGAAGAGCGCCTTCGCGGCCTCCTCGACGATGGGCGCGGAGACCAGCGCGGCGACGGTGTTGCCGCTGCCCTTGCCGAGGAGCTCGTCCCCGACCGCCTCGGCGGTGGTGTTGATGAGCAGCGCGGTGATCGTCGCGATGCAGGCGCCCCAGGCGAAGGCGAGCAGCAGGAACTTCGCCGGTTCGGGCTCCCAGCGGTCGACCCAGAGGAACCCGGCGACCACGCCCGCGACCGGCACGAGCGCGGCGAGGACGCCGATGGTGACGGCGAGGGGGCCGACCCGCGCCGTGGCGAGGCCGAACAGGAACAGGCCGCACAGGGCAACCACGATCAGCCCGAGCACCGGCAGCAGCACGGTGATCCGGCGAGGCCGCCGTCCGCGATCGAGTCCCGTCGCGGGCGAGAGGGTTCCGCTCACAGCCGGTCACCCTACGCAGACCGGACAGGAACCGGAACGCCACCTGGCACACACGGCGTGCCGTATGTGCTCCGCCGCCCGCGGCGGTTTGGCGGCTCCTCCGCGCGTGCTTGCGACGCACCCAATGTGGCATTGGGTGCGTGAGACGCACCCAATGTGGCGTTCGGTGCGTCAGACGCACCCAATGTGGCGTTCGGTGCGTCAGACGCACCCAATGTGGCGTTCGGTGCGTCAGACG
>NZ_JBFBBQ010000165.1:0-9353 GCF_040682775.1 Amycolatopsis sp. NPDC051106
CGCCGCCACCGCGGCGCCGGCCGCGGCCTGGTCGCCGCGGACCCGGGCGTCGGCGGCCAGCGCGGCCGCGGCGGACACGCCCAGCGCGGCGACGCGGATGCCGGCCAGCAAGCCGGGCTCGATCCGCTCGAGCCAGCCGATCAGGTCTTCGGCGCGGCGCACCGCTTCGGCGTGGTCGCCGCCCCAGTACGCCAGCTCGATGCCGGCGTCCCCGGCGGACAGCGGGATCGCCATGTCCGCCGCCCAATGCTGCCGCAGCCCGGCGATGAGCTTCGCGGCCTCGTCGAACCGGCCACGCGCGACGACGAACAGCGACCAGATGGCCTGGATCCGCGCGGCGACCGCGCTGGACACCCCGCGCCCCGCGCGACCGGCGCTCTCGTCCGGCCAGTCACCCATCTGGTAGCGCAGGATCAGCTGCCGCGCGCGCAACTCGATCCCGAACGAGCTCCAGCTCAGCCCGGCTTCTTCGGCCCGGGCGACGCCGTGCGCGGCGTGGGCCAGCGCCTCGGCGAACTCGGCTTGGTCGTCGTAGCTCAGCGCGAGGAAGTAGGTCGCGCGGATCTCGGTGTTCGGCGCGCCGGCGCCGCGCGCCGTCCGTTGGGCCTTGCGCAGCCACTCGCGGGCCTCGGCCGATTCGCCCGCCGAGTCGGCGAGCGTGCCCAGGGTGACCAGCGCCGCGGCTTCCGCGCCCGCCGCCCCGACCGCCTGCGCGTCGGCGACCGCGGTGCGCGCGCTGTCCAGCGCCGCCTCGGGCCGGTCCAGGATCCGCAGGAACCCGGCCCGGCTGGCCAGCACCCAGGCGCGCGTCCCGCTCGGCTCGCCGTCCTTCACCAGCTCCCAGGCCCGGTCGATGGCCGCGGTCGCCTCGTCGAGGGTGCCCTCCAGCGCGAGCAGCGCCTCCGCCAGCCGCCGCCACGTCTTCGCCGCGCGGTCGGCCGCCGTGTCCGGTTTCAACGCCTGCGTGGCCGACCGGGCGAAGGCCGCGGCGCGGTCGGGCTCGCCGGACGTGCCCGCGAAGTAGGACGCTTCGTGCAGCAGCCGCAGTTCGTCGAACCCCTCGGGCCGGTCCGCCGGGGCGACGGCGTCCCAGATGGACAGTGCCTGCTCGACGTGCTGCAGCGCCGACCCGGGCGCGCCGAGCTTCTCGGCCTCGTCCATCGCGCGCAGCAGCGCCGGCAGCGCGGTGACCAGGTCGCTGCTCTGCATCGAGTGGTAGGCCAGCTTCGCGTCGTGGCCGCGGCCCTGCGGCCGCGCCTGGATCCGGGCCGCGTACGCCGCGTGCGTGCGTGACCGCTCCCCCGGCAGCAGGTCGCCGTACACCGCTTCCTGCAGCAACGCGTGCCGGAAGGTGTAGGAGCCGTCCGGCAGCACCACGAGGACGTGGTGCTGGACGGCTTCGCGCAGTGCCTCGTCGAGCTCCAGCTCTCCCAGCCCGGAGACCTCGGCGAGCGCGCCGTGCATCACCGGCTCGTTCGCCACCGAGATCACCCGGGCCACCCGGCGGGTGTCCGGCGAGAGCCGCTCGAGCCGGGACAGCAGCACTTCGGCGAGCCCGGCGGGCAGGTCGTTGCACTCGGTCTGGGTGGCGAGCAGCTCTTCGGCGAAGAACGGGTTGCCCTCGGAACGGGCGACGATGTCGGACACGACGTCGGCCGGCATCGGCTCGTCGGCCAGCGCCTCGACGAACTTGCGGGCGTCGGCGGCGCCGAAGGGGTGCAGGTCGACGCGCTCGACGGTGGCGAGGCGGACCAGCTCCGACAGCAGGCCGCGCAGCGGGTGGCGCCGGTGCACGTCCTCTTCGCGGTAGCTGCCCACGACCAGCAGCCGCTGCGCGCGCAGCCTGCTGAGCAGGAAGGACAGCAGGTTGCGGGTCGAGGCGTCGGCCCAGTGGAGATCCTCGAGCAGGATCACCACCGGGCGCGACTCCGCGATCTCGGTCAGCACCCCCAGTACCGCGTCGAACAACTGCAGCTGACCGAGATCCTGCTCGGGCCGGGGACGCACCATGGTCTCCCGGTCGTTCGAGGTCATCGGCGGGTGTTCGGCCGCGCGGGGCTCCTCGACACCCTGGCCCTGCGGCAGCAGCCGCCCGAGCGCGGGCCGGAGCCGCACCGCGGCGGCCACCGCCGGGTCCGCCGAGCTGCCCAGCGGGGCGAGCGCTTCGGCGAACGGAAGATAAGGAAGACCGCCTTCGCGGACGTCGATGCAGCGGCCGGTGAGCAGCAGCCCACCGCCGGCCTCGACGTGCTCGCCGAGCGCGGTCAGCAGCCGGGTCTTGCCGACCCCGGCGTCCCCCGAGAGCAGCACCGCGCCGGCCTCGCCCCGTTCGGCCCGGGCGAAGGCGGCGCGGAGCCGCCGCATCTCGTGGGTACGGGCGACGAGCGGGATTCCGGAGCCGAGTCGGGGCACGAGTTGCATTGTTGCCTACCCCACCGACAGTTTCCGACCGCTTATCGCCTTCGACACCTTCACCACGCCCTACCGGGCGGTCTCGCCGACGGCCGCGGTCTCCCGCGACGCCTCGCGGCGCTGCTGCGCCGGCACGTCGACGTCGGCCCGCGCGGCCCGCACGTGGCGGACGGCGCGGCGTGCGCGGTCGGCCCAGGCGCTGCGCCCGGCCTTCCGCAGTTCTTCGGCCCGGTAGGCCGCTTCGGCCCGGACCGCGTCGAGCAGCAGATCGCTGTGCATCGTGTTCCCCTGTTCCCGAGTTCACCGGTTGGTAACACTCAGGTTCGTCCTGAGGGGGTGCCTCAGGCATCGGGTGATCACGCAGCCCTGGCCGTGAAAAGACCCCTTACTCCCGGCCGAGCCCAGCTCGGCGGGGGTAAGGGGTCTTCGAAAGCGCCTCAGTCGTGGGCCGGGCCGCCGGGCCGCACCGCGGCCAGCAGCCCCCGCCAGCCCGACGCGGGCAGGCGGAACGCACCACCTTCGGGGTCCTTCGAGTCGCGCAGCGCGGCGCCCCCGGCGACGAACGCGACCTCGACGCAGTCGTTCCCGCCGCCGCTGTGGCTGCTCTTGCGCCACCGCGCTCCGGAGAGTTCAGCTTCCATGGTCCCCACTCCTTACTGTGTCCTCGGTTCCGATTGGTGCACCGGAGCCGGTGCGGCCGCCTGTTCGGCGAACCGCCCGGCGGCCTCGGCGATCAGGTCCACCGAGTCGTCCGGCTTCAGTGCGGCCGCGCGCAGATGGTCGAACATCAGCCCGTAGCGCCGGACGTCTGTGGGTTCCTCCAGGTAGAGGCCGCTGGACGTGCTGTCGTCGACGTAGACGACGTCCGGGTCGGCCTGCTCGGGGAAACCCATGATCAGGAAGGGGCCCTCCATCCCCGGGTGCGCGCCGGCGCCGAACGGCACGACCTGGACGGTCACGTTCGGCTTCTCGGCCACCGCGACCATGCGGTACAGCTGCTCGGCCATCACCTCGGGGCCGTCGACGACGCGGCGCAGCACGGCTTCGTCCATCACCGCCCAGTACTCCGGCGGCGGGGTGTCGGACAGCAGCTCCTGGCGCGCCATCCGGGCGGCGACGCGCCGGCGGATCTCGTCCTCCGCGGCGTCCGGCCGCAGGGCCCGGATCACCGCGCGGGCGTAGCGCTCGGTCTGCAGCAGGCCGGGCACCAGCAGCGCCTGGAACGCGCGCAGCGAGCTGGCGTCGGCTTCGAGCCCGACGAACGTGCCGGTGAAGACCTCGTTGTAGGCGTGCCACCAGCCGCGTTTGCGGGCCTCCCTGGCCAGCTGGACGAGCGCCTCCTGCTCGTCGCCGACGATGCCGTAGAGGGCCAGCATGTCCCGCGCGTCACGCGGGGTGACCCCGACGTGGCCGGTCTCGATGCGGCTGACCTTCGACGCGGAGCACTCGAGCTTCTCGCCCACCTCGTCGATGGTCAGGTCCGCGGCTTCGCGCAGCCTGCGCAGCTCACCCGCGAGCCGCCGACGGCGAACCGTGGGGCTCTGTCCCCTTGCCATCGCGCACCTCCGGATGTCGACGGCGCCGTAGCCGTCCGCTCGCTGCCAGTATCCAACATGAACACCCGGGTAATCGCACGGCACCGATTACCGGAGCCGAACCCGAGTCGTGTCTGCAATTTGCAGAATGCTTCTGTATGCTCGCATCCTGCACTGAGGCAGGACGTGACAAGGGCACCGCGGGTTTGCTCCCCCAGCCCCGTTCAGGGCCTGTGATCAGCGTAGACGATGACTCCGCGGTGTGCCGCGTGATCATCGGGACAAGAGGTCCGGGGCCGCCCCCCGATCGGCCCCGGCCCTCGTCAACTGTTCCCGCACCTTATTGGCAGAACGATTATTCCGTGCATTCGTCGCCCGTAAGGGTGAATTCCCGGAAGGTCACAGAACGCGCAGGAGTCCTTCTTGGACGACCGTCGCGATGAGGGTGCCGTCCGCGCCGAAGAACCGGCCCGTGGCGAGGCCGCGCGCGCCGGAGGCGGTCGGCGACGCGCTGTCGTAGAGGAACCACTCGTCCGCGCGGAAGGGCCGGTGGAACCAGAGCGCGTGGTCCAGGCTCGCGCCGAGCACCTTGTCGGTGTCCCAGTAGACGCCGTGGCGCGCCAGCACGGAGTCCAGCAGCGTCATGTCCGAGGCATAGGTCAGCACACAGACGTGCAGCAGCTGCTGATCGGGCAGCTTCCCGTCGGCGCGCATCCACACCTGGTTGCGCGCGGGCCGCTCCCCCGTCTCGCGGGTGACCCACGGCGGCTCGTTGACGTACCGCACGTCGATCGGCCGCGGCCGGCTGTGGGCGCCGATCGAGTAGCCCTCGGCACGCTCCATCAGCGTCGGCAGCGTCTCCGGCGCCGGCACGCCGGCCGGCATCTCCTCGGCGTGCTCGATGCCCGGTTCGTCCTTCTGGAACGACGCCGACAGCGAGAAGATCGCCTTGCCGTGCTGGATCGCGACGACCCGGCGGGTGGTGAAGGACCGGCCGTCCCGGATCCGGTCGACCTCGTAGATGATCGGGACGCTGGGATCGCCGCCGCGGATGAAGTACGCGTGCAGCGAGTGCACCCGGCGTTCCTCGGGGACCGTGCGCCCGGCCGCGACCAGCGCCTGGCCGGCGACCTGCCCGCCGAACACGCGCACGGGTGAGTGCGCGGGCGAGACGCCGCGGAAGATGTTCTCCTCGATCTTCTCGAGGTCCAGCAGCGCGATCAGGCGGTCCAGCACCGGCTGGCCGCCACCCGGGATCTCCAGCTCGGTGGCGGCCGTCCTGGCCATTTCAGTCATGGCCAGACCCTATGAGATGGTCGTGCTCGATGTCCCTTACGCGTGGTCGTCTTCACCAAGGCGGTGCACGTGGATGAGGTTCGTCGAGCCCACGGTGCCCGGCGGGGAGCCGGCCACGATGACGACCAGGTCGCCCTTCTGGTACTTGCCCATCTCGAGCATCGCGTGGTCGACCTGCTGGATCATCTGGTCGGTCGAGTCCACCCGCGGCACGATGTGGGTGTTGGTGCCCCAGGTCATCGACAGCTGGCTGCGCACGCAGTCCTCCGGCGTGAACGCCAGCAGCGGCAGCCGCGTGTGCAGCCGGGCCAGGCGGCGCACGGTGTCGCCGGACTGGGTGAAGGCGACCAGTGCCTTCGCGTTGAGCCGCTCGCCGATGTCGCGGGCGGCGTAGGAGATGACGCCGCGCTTGGTGCGCGGGACGTGCGTCAGCGGCGGCACGATCGGCGAGTCGGTCTCGACCGCCTCGATGATCCGGCCCATCGTCTGGACGACCTCGATCGCGTACCGCCCGACGCTGGTCTCGCCGGACAGCATCAGCGCGTCGGCGCCGTCGAGCACCGCGTTCGCGACGTCGGAGGCCTCGGCGCGGGTCGGCCGGGAGTTGTTGATCATCGACTCGAGCATCTGCGTCGCGACGATGACCGGCTTCGCGTTCTCGCGGCAGATCTGGATGGCGCGCTTCTGGACCAGCGGGACCTGCTCCAGCGGCAGCTCGACGCCGAGGTCGCCGCGGGCGACCATCACCGCGTCGAAGGCCAGCACGATGGCCTCGAGGTTGTAGACGGCTTCGGGCTTCTCGATCTTGGCGACGACCGGCAGCCGGCCCTTGCCGACGCGGTCCATCACCTGGTGGACCAGGTCGATGTCGGCGGGCGAGCGGACGAACGAGAGGGCGATGAAGTCGACGCCCAGTTCGAGCGCGAACTCGAGGTCCTCGATGTCCTTCTCGGACATCGCCGGCACGGAGACGTCCATGCCGGGCAGCGAGACGCCCTTGTTGTTGCTGACCGGGCCGCCTTCGGTGACCTCGCACACCACGTCCTGGCCGTCGACCTCCTTGACCACCAGGCCGACCTTGCCGTCGTCGACGAGCAGGCGGTCGCCGGGCTTGGCGTCCTTCGCCAGGCCCTTGTAGGTGGTCGAGACGCGGTCGTGGGTGCCGGCGACGTCCTCGACGGTGATCCGGACGATGTCGCCGGTGTGCCACTCGACCGGCCCGCCGGCGAACGTGCCGAGACGGATCTTCGGGCCTTGCAGGTCGGCGAGGATGCCGACCGCCCGGCCGCTCTCGGCGGCCGCGGCCCGGATGAGGTCGTAGACCTCCTTGTGGTCGCCGTGGCTGCCGTGGCTGAAGTTCATCCTGGCCACGTCCATGCCAGCGTCGACGAGGGCCCGCATCTTCTCCGGCGTAGCGGTGGCAGGGCCCAGGGTACAAACGATCTTCGCGCGTCGGCTCACGTTCGCACAGCGTAGTCCCTCTCCGGGCGTTCGTCTGTACCGATCCCGAAAAGTTCAAGAAAACTGTTCAGAAACTGTCCCGTCCAGCTGGTCAGCGCCGGGGCAGCTCACTGGGCCCGACGCGGTCGCGGGCCCACTCGTTGAACTCGCGCAGCTGCCGCCAGGCCTTCTTCACCCGATCGAGCGCCCCTCGTTCGTGCAGGACGTCGTCCGGCTCCCAGACGCGGATCGCGTAGACCGAGCGGTAGCGCAGCAGGTCGAGGCGGGGGTGGTCGGCGTCGAAGCCCCGCGGCTTCGACTTCAGCCGGTCGCCCCGGATCTCCCAGCCGGCGCGCTGGAGCTTGGCCAGGATCTTCTCGAGCGCTTCGCCGTGCAGCTCGGTATCGACGGCCTTGCGGAAGCGGGCGATCTGGTCGGCCGCGAGGTGGAAGCAGCCGCCGCCGGCGCGCAGCCCCTCCGGGCCGACCTCGACGTAGTACGCGCCGCCGCCCCGGCCCTGCTCGATCACCGCGCCGCAGTGGGTCTTGTACGGCGTCTTGTCCTTGGCGAACCGGACGTCCCGGTAGGGGCGGAACACCTTGGGCTCGCCGAAGCCGTCGGAGAACTCCGGCGCCAGCTCCGCGAGCAGCGCTTCCATCGGGGCGCGGACGTCGGTCTTGTAGGTCTCGACGTGGTCGTCCCAGTAGGGCTTCGAGTTGTCTTCCACGAGGCCGTCGTAGAAGTCGACGGCGTACTCGCCGAATCCGCTGAACTTCACGGTGAGGACCCTAATCGCGGGCACCGACAGGAATCGCCGGTGCCCCGGCGGGATGGTGTGAAACCCGGTGCGGCCGGCGTTCCGCGCACGCCGGCCGCACCGGGAGCCCTCACTCGGCGACGGCGCCGATCAGCTCGCCGTCGGCGGTGTCCCCGGACAGCTCCCAGAACATCGCGCCGCCCAGGCCCTGCTGCTTGGCGTAGTCGACCTTGCCCGCGATGGTCGCCGGGGTGTCGTAGCTCCACCAGTCGCTGCCGCACTTGGCGTACGCGGTGCCCGCGACCGTGCCGGTGGCCGGGCAGGACGACTTGAGCACCTTGTAGTCCTGGATGCCGGGTTCGGTGCCGGCCGCCGGGCCGGTGGCGGTGCCGCCCGGGGCGTCCTGGGTGACGCCGGTCCAGCCGCGGCCGTAGAACCCGATGCCCAGCAGCAGCTTGCCCGCCGGGACGCCCTTGCCCTTGAGCTTCTGGATGGCCGCGTCGGAGTAGAAGCCCGCGGTGGGGATGCCGTCGTAGCTCGTCAGCGGCGAGTGCGGTGCGGTCGGGCCCTGTGCGGCCCAGGCGCCGAAGTAGTCGTAGGTCATCACGTTGTACCAGTCGACGTACTGCGCGGCGCCGCCGTAGTCGGCCGCGTCGATCTTGCCGCCGTCGGTGCCGTCGGCGGTGATCGCCGCGGTGACCAGCTGGGAGCCGAACTTGGCGCGCAGCGCGGCCATCAGGTTCTTGTAGGCGTCCGCGCCGCTGGTGTCGCAGGAAAGACCGCAGGCGTTGGGTACTCCCAGTCGATGTCGATGCCGTCGAAGACACCGGCCCACCGCGGGTCGTTGACCAGGTTGTAGCAGGAGTCGGCGAAGGCGGCGGGGTTCTGCGCGGCCTGCGCGAAACCGCCGGACCAGGTCCAGCCGCCGAACGACCAGATCACCTTGAGGCCGGGGTGCGCGGCCTTGAGCTTCTTGAGCTGGTTGAAGCTGCCGGCGAGGGGCTGGTCCCAGGTGTCGGCGACGCCGTCGACGCTGCCCGCGGCGTCGTAGGTCTTCTGGTAGTCGGCGTAGGCGTCGCCGATCGCGCAGCCGCCGTTCGTCACGTTGCCGAACGCGTAGTTGATGTGGGTCAGCTTGCTCGCCGAGCCCGACGTCTCGATGTTCTTGACGTGGTAGTTGCGGTCGTAGACCCCCCATTCGGTGAAGTAGCCGACGACCTTGCCGACGGAGGCTTCGGCCGAGGCGGCGGACGCGGTCGCGGCGGGGGCGCTGAAGCCACCGGCCACGACCCCCGCGGCGGCGGCCACGGTCAGCAGGGCCGAGTAGCTCTTCCTGCGGAAACGGGACATGTCTGCTCCCTCCGGAGAATTACTCACGGCGACGGTGCCGGAGTGGTGGGGACCACACCACCGTAAATGGACTAGACCATTAGGTCAATGGTTCAGACCAGACTGCGGTGGTGCGAAGAGCCCACCGGGCGGGTTGCGCATGCCTTGACAGGAATATGCCGTCCGGAGCACATTTCACGGGTGATGCAGACGTTCGAGGTGCTGGCCGAGCCCCGCCGCCGCACGATCCTGGACCTGCTGCGCGACGGCGAGCGTTCGGTCGGCGAGCTGGTCGACGAGCTGTCCCTCAGCCAGCCGGCGGTGTCGAAGCACCTGCGGGTGCTGCGGGAAGCCGGGCTCGTGACGGTCCGGGTGGCGGCCCAGCGAAGGTGCTACGCGCTGCGGCCGGAGCCTCTGGCCGAAGTGGACGCGTGGCTGGCGCCTTACCGCGAGTTCTGGTCGGGCCGGCTCGACGCACTGGAGCGCCGGCTGGAGGAGACCGACCCCCACTGACCCCAAGCGCCCCAAGGTGGCCTTGGTTGCGTTCAACGCACCCAAGGCGGCCTTCGGTGCGTTGAACGCAC
>NZ_JBFBBQ010000166.1:0-8992 GCF_040682775.1 Amycolatopsis sp. NPDC051106
CTGGCGACCCAATGTGGCCTTCGGTGCGTTCAACGCACCCAAGGCGGCCTTCGGTGCGTTGAACGCAACCAAGGCCACATTGGGGCGCTCGAGGCCAGGCTGGAGCGCCACCCGGAGTTCCGCGCGGACGTAGGGCGAGTCCGGGACCGGCGCTGGGTGGCGGGGGTGGAGCGCCTCGGCACCGAGGTCCTGAATGACTCATTCAGGACCTCCGGCGCCCTGAATGACTCATTCAAGACGTTTGCCGGGCCGGGCCGCTGACCGGGGCCGCTGCACAGCCGGACCCGAAGTGTGCACCCCTGGGCATCGCGTGGGCTTCCGTCCGGCCGCAGCGGAAGGTAGTTCTTTCCTCACAACGACGGCACCGAACTACGTCCGTCCGGAAAGGACCGAAATGATCAAGCGAACATTCACGGCCGCGCTCCTCATCGCCGTCGCCGCGGTGGGGCTCAGCGCCGCCCCCGCCGGGGCTACCGTCCAAAGTGGAAGCGGCACTATCAACGACCCCTGGGTGCCGACCCGTGCCGCGCACATCACCTGTCAGACCGCCACCCTCTTCGGCAACTACACCGCCGGCCAAGGCCACTCCGACCCGATCGCGACGCTCGTCCAGGGCAACTACATCGGCGTCCGCTACATCACCTCCGACCACAACTCGGCCGACGTCTTCTGGCACGGCACGAGCAAATGGGGCTTCCTCCTCCGCGACTGCTTCACCCTGAACTGAAAGGGAACCGATGAAACGCGCCATCCTGACCGCGGTACTCACCGCTGCCGCGGCGATCGCCGCGGCCCCCGCCGCCTCGGCCGGTACCGTGCACGAAATCTGTGCCCAGGACCTCTACGTCCGGACGCAGCCGGCCGGTGTCATCGTCGGCACGCTCTACCGGGGCGACCACTTCGAGCTGTCGCGGTACTCGCCCCGCGGTGACTGGGCCGAGGGTTACGCCATGGGCCACGTCAACCAGCGCGGCTGGATCCAGGCCGGCTGGTTCTGCTGACCTTCAAGGGAGTTTGAGCGACAGCACGTCCGGCACCGTGACCAGGCTGCCGTAGAGGTTCGCGTTCCCGCCGATGGCGAGGACCCGGTGCGCCGAGGTGGCCGCGCAGACCAGCGACGCCCGGCCGTGGGGGAGCACCGTGCCCAGCAGCACCCATTCCCCCGTGCGGACGTCGAGGACCTCGCTCGTGCGGTCCCGCGCGGTCGGGTCCTCGATCGGCGCGGGACCGCCGCCGACCACCACGATCCGGTCGCCTGCCCGCACCGCGCCGGGCGCGCCCCGCCGTTTGCGCATCGGCGCGACCGACTCCCAGCGGTCGGTCTCCGGGTCGTACCGCTCCACCGAGTCGAGCGCGTTCTGGCGCCGGCTCGGCAAACCGCCGAGCGCGTAGAGGTGCTCCCCGGCCGCGATGAGCCGGAACCGGGCCCGCGGGGTGAGCATCGGGGCCACCGGCGTCCAGTGCCGCGTGGCCGGGTCGAACCCGAGCACCGCGTCCGTGGCGTGCTCGCCGGGATCGCCGTCCCCGACGAAACCGCCTGCCACGTAGAGCTTTCCGTCCAGACCGGCCGCCGACGCCGCACCGAGCGGCACGGGCAGGGGCGGGCTCGGCCGCCACTCGTCGGCCGCCGGGTCGTACACCTCGACGACGTCGGTCGTGCGGCCGTCCGGGGTGATGCCGGCGGCGGCGTAGACCAGCCCGCCGACGACGCCGGCCGCGTGGTTGCCGCGCGGGGTGGGCATCGGGCTGACGTAGCGCCAGGCGCCGCCGCCGGTGACCTTGCGCGTCTCCACCGAGCCGAAGCCCACGTTCCCGTCCGTCCCGCCGAACACGAAGACGTCGTCGCCGACGGTCGCCACCTCGTGGGCGAACCTCGGCGACAGCATCGGCGGCCGGTACCTCCACGACACGTTCATCGGCGCCCCCTCCCATTCTCCCCCGCCAGAGTCTCCGAAGACGATCTGTTTGTTACGGCTCCGGCCGGAATCGGTTTTTCGCTGACCGGCCACCCGTCGGCGATGCCTTTCCCGATGGGTCATCCGCTGTAGTGCGCTCGGCTGGTTGGCGGACATCGATCACGCTCTGTGCCGGTTTCTCGTGGGTTTGTTTCCCCTGGTGAGCACCGGTCAGTCAGTGGATTACCCGTTTGAACGGCGTTCAGGCTTTCCCGAATCGATATTTGCGGACCCGGAAAACGTCATCTACAGTCCGGCGATCACGGCTGATACGGCCGGATTTCCGTGATCGAAAAGATTCCTTTCCGAGGAGTGGTATGCCCCAACGCGCCTCGACCCGCCGGTTCGCCGTGCTCGCCCTCGTCCTCGCGCTGGTGAGCGCGTGCAGCCAGCGAGGCGGGTCCGGCGGTCCCGGCGCCGTCGAAAAGCCGGCGATCCGCGTCGCGATCTTCTCCGCCGTCGACCTCGCCACCTTCTGGCTGGCGCGGGAAGGCGGCTACTTCAAGGCCGAAGGTCTCGACGTGCAGGCCGACACCGGGGCCAGCGGCCAGGAGGCGCTGACCCGGATGACGAACGGCCAGGACGACCTCGCGCTGTCCACCTACACCCTGTTCTTCCTGGCGAAGAACAACGGCACGGACGTGAAGCTGGTCGCGGACGCCACCTCGGCGAGCCCGCGCAGCAACGAGCTGGTCACTGTGCCGAACTCGCCGGTCAAGACGGTGGAAGACCTGGACGGCAGGCGGATCGCCATCAGCTCGAAGAACGCCGCCTCGGACGTGCTGACCCGGTCGGTGATGCGGGACCACGGAGTCGGCTTCGACAAGGTGCAGTGGGTGCCGATGCCGTTGCCGGAGATGGCGGCCGCGCTGGCGCAGGGCCGCGTCGACGCCGCCTACCAGCCGGAACCGTTCCTCACGCAGTCGGCCAAGGTCGCCGGCGCGTACCCGGTCGTCGACGCCGCGAGCGGCAGCACGCAGGCCTTCCCGCTCACCGGCTTCGGTGCGACGGCGAAGTGGGTCGAGGCCCATCCGAAGACGATGCTCGCGTTCCAGCGCGCGATGCTCAACGCCACGCGCGCCGCGGTCGACCGCGCGCGGATCGAGCCGCTCGTCGTCCGCAACGCCAAAGTGGACCAGGACATCGCGAGCCTGATGGTGATGCCCGCGTTCGGGTCCACCCTGGACGCCCGCCGCATCCAGCGGGTGCCGGACCTGTTGCAGCAGCTGGGCGTCGTCCAGACGAAGCTCGACGCCTCGTCGATGATCGCGCCGCAGGCCAGTACCGGCTGACCGGAGCCGGGCGGGAAGGGCGGGTGCGCTGAAGAGCGCGCCCGCCCTTCTTGCGTCGTAAGGACTTCTCCCGGCACGCGGCTATCGCGAAATTCACGGACCGCCCGCCTTCATCCGGTTTCTGCCGGTTCGCACCTTGACACGACCGGCGCCGCGCCCCACCCTCTTCATACCGACCGCGCGGTACGGCCTGGTCCACATGGTGGGACAGGAGAGACGGGAGAGTCGACGATGACACTTCTTGGTGAGGCTCTGCCCAGCGAGGACGTGCCCGGCGAGGACTTGCTGGTGGTCGACGGCCTCACCGTGCGGTTCGGCGGGCTCACCGCGTTGCACGACGTCCGGCTGAGCGTGGATCCCGGCACCGTCGTCGGGGTCATCGGGCCCAACGGCGCCGGGAAGACCACGCTGTTCAACGTCGTCTGCGGCTTCGTCCGGCCCCAGTCCGGCCGCGTGCTGTGGCGCGGCGAACCGCTCGTGCGGCACCGCCCCGAGCACCTCGCCGGCCTCGGGATCGTCCGCACCCTCCAGGGCCTCGGCCTGTTCGCCGGGCTGACCGTGCTCGAGAACGTGATGGCCGGGGCGGGCCGCCACTCGAAGGCCGGCGTGCTCCCCGCGCTCGTCGGCGCCGGACGCTCGGCGCGCGACGAGTCCGACCTCGCGCACCGGGCGCGCCAGACGCTCGGCGAGCTCGGGATCGCCGACCTCGCCGACCGGCTGCCCGGCGTCCTGCCCTACGGCGTGCGAAAACGCGTCGCCCTCGCCCGGGCGCTGGTGGCCGAGCCCGACCTGCTGCTGCTCGACGAACCGGCGAGCGGGCTCTCGGCCGCCGAGCTCGCCGAGCTCTCGACGTTGATCCTGTCGCTGCGGCGGCACATGGCGGTCGTGCTCGTCGAGCACCACATGGACCTCGTGATGCAGGTCTGCGACCGCGTCGTGGTGCTCAACTTCGGCGAGGTGATCGCGGCGGGCACGCCGGCCGAGATCCAGGCCGACCCCCGCGTGACCGAGGCTTACCTCGGCGACCCCGCCGAGGAGGCGCCCGGTGCTTGAGATCGACGAGCTTTCCGTGGCCTACGGCGCCGTCCGCGCGCTCGACGGCGTCGGCCTGGCGGTCGAGCGCGGCGGGATCACCGCCGTGCTCGGCGCGAACGGCGCCGGCAAGACGACGCTGCTGCGCACGATCAGCGGCCTGCAGCCCGCCCGCGGCGGCCGGATCACCTGGGACGGCAAGGAACTCACCGGCCTGGCGCCCGACCGCATCGCCCGCGGCGGGGTCGCGCACGTGCCCGAAGGCGGCGGCGTGATCACCGAGCTGACCGTCGACGAGAACCTCCGGCTGGGCGCGCTGTGGCGCCGCGACCGCGCCGACCGCGAGGCCGCGCGCAAGGAGATGTACGAGCTCTTCCCGCCGCTGGAAGAACGTTCGGCGAAACCCGCGTCGACGCTGTCGGGCGGTGAACGGCAGATGCTCGCCATCGGCCGCGCCCTGATGAGCCGGCCCGAACTGCTGCTGCTCGACGAGCCGTCGCTGGGCCTCGCGCCGCTGATCACCGCCCGCATCATGGGGATCCTGCGTGACCTGCGGGCCTCGACCGGGCTCACCGTCGTGCTCGTCGAGCAGAACGCGCACTCCGCGCTGTCCATCGCCGACCGCGGCTACGTCCTGGCGCTGGGCCGGGTCGTCGCCGTCGACACCGCCGCGGAGCTGCTGGCCGACGACGGTCTCCGCCACGCCTACCTCGGTTTCTGAGCAACCACCAGGGAGAGAACGGTCCGGTATGCAGGAATTCCTCGACCTGACCCTCGGCGGGATCTCCGCCGGCGCGGTCTACGCGGCGCTCGGGCTCGCGCTGGTCATCATCTACCGGGCCACCCGGGTGGTGAACTTCGCCCAGCCCGCCCTCGCCCTGATCTCGACGTACCTCGCGTACTCGGTGACGAAGGCGACGGGCAGCTACTGGCTCGGTTTCGCCGTCGCGATCGTGGCCGGGACCCTGCTGGGGGTCGCCACCGAACGGCTGCTGATCCGGCCGCTGCGGCACCGCTCCGAACTGAGCTCGATCATCGTCACCCTCGGGCTGCTCCTGGTCCTGCAGGCGATCGCGGGCATGATCTGGTCCAACGAGCCGCTGGCGTTCCCGTACGCCTTCGACTTCGTCGGCCGGTTCTCCGCCAACGACCTGTTCGTGGTGCTCGTGGTGCTCCTGATCGCCGCGCTCGTGCTGGTGGTGTTCAAGTACACGCCGCTGGGCCTGCGGATGCGGGCGGCCGCGTTCGCCCCGGAGGTGGCGCGCACGCTCGGCGTGCGGGTCGGGCTGATGCTCACCATCGGCTGGGGCCTCGCGGCGGCGGTCGGTTCGCTGGCCGGACTGCTCGCCACCCCGCCGTTCCTCTTCCCGAACGTGCTCGACGGCGTCTTCGTCTACGCCCTCACCGCGGCGGTGCTCGGCGGCCTCGACAACCCGCTGGGCACCATCGCCGGCGGGTTCGTCCTCGGCGTCGGACTGTCCTACGTGTCCGGGTACCTGGGGCCGGAGATGGTGACGATCGCCGCGCTGGCGATCCTCGTCGTCGTGCTGATCGTGCGTCCCAGCGGGTTGTTCGGCCGCGCGAAGGTGAGGCGGGTATGACCGTGCGCACGAGTGTTCCGGAAACCGCCGTGGCGACGGCGAAGAAGAAGCGGGTGCTGCCGCCCCTGCTGCGCCACGTCCTGTTCGCGCTGGCCGCGTTCGCCGTGGTCGTGGTGCTGACGCTGGTCACCGACGAGTTCACCAACCTGCGGATCGCGACGATCGGCTACTACCTGATCGCGGTCGCCGGGCTGACCCTGCTCACCGGCCTCACCGGGCAGGTTTCGCTGGGCCACGGCGCGTTCATGTTCATCGGCGCGTACACGGTCGCGCTGCTGGTGCGCCGGGTGCCGGCGTTCCCGCTGTGGGCCGACCTGCTGCTCGCCTCGGCCGCCGGCGGGCTCGCCGGGCTGCTGGCCGGAGCCGCCGCGGCCCGGCTGCGGGGGCCGTACCTCGCCGGGGCGACGCTCGCGCTGGCCGTCGGCCTGCCCGCGCTGACCCGCCGGTTCCAGGACTTCCTGGGCGGCAGCAACGGGCTCAGCTTCACCGTCCACAGCAGACCGTCCGGGATCGCCGTTCCCGAACTGCGCTGGCAGACCTGGATCGTCTGGCTCAGCGTGCTCATCGCGCTGGTGCTGGTGGTCAACGTCGTGCGCGGCCGGCTCGGGCGCGACTTCCGCGCCGTGCGCGACGACGAGGTCGCCGCGTCGCTGAGCGGGATCGCCGTCGGGCGCACGAAGATCCTCGCGTTCCTCATCAGCGCGGTCTGCGGCGGCCTGGCCGGTGGCCTGCAGGCGTTCCTGCTCGGCACCGCCGCACCCGGCTCGTTCACGCCGGCGCTTTCGCTGAGCCTGCTGGCGGCCGTGGTGCTGGGCGGGCTGGGTTCCCTCTGGGGCGCGCTGTGGGGCGCGGTCGCGCTCGTCTACTTCCAGGCCTGGTCCGAGGACCTCGCCGACGTCCTGCACCTGAACACCGACGTGGCCAACAACCTCCCGCTCGCGGTGTACGGCGTGATCCTCATCGTCGTCGTGCTCGCCTTCCCGCGCGGCATCCAGGGCGGCTTTCAGCGGCTGCGCGGACTTCTCCGTCGACCCGCCGAAAAGAAGGAGAACAATGAGAAGCACTAGAACCGGCGCGGGCTTCCTCGCCCTGGCCTTGGCGCTGACCGCGTGCGGAGGTGCGGGGGAGAGCGACGGCGGCGGTCAGCAGGCCGCCGACTCGGCCGTCGGCGTCACCAAGGACACCGTCGTCATCGGCAGCCACCAGCCGCTCACCGGCCCGGCCGCGCCCGGGTACAGCAAGATCTCCGTCGGCGCCCGCGCGGTGTACCAGGCGATCAACGACGGCGGCGGGATCAACGGCCGCAAGATCGACTACAAGGTCGAGGACGACGGTTACAACCCGACGAAGACCGTCGAGGTCGTGAAGAAGCTCGTCCTGCAGGACAAGGTGTTCGCGATCGTCGGCGGGCTGGGCACGCCGACGCACTCGAAGGTCGTCGACTACCTGAACTCCGAAGGCGTGCCGGACCTGCTGGTGTCTTCGGGCGCGCTGGCGTGGGACAACCCCCAGAAGGCGCCGATGACCTTCGGCTACCAGCTGGACTACGCCCGTGAGGGCAAGGTCCAGGGCAAGTACATCAAGGACACCTTCGCGGGCAAGAAGGTCGGGTACTTCACGCAGAACGACGACGTCGGCCGCGACACCCAGGCCGGGCTCGACCAGTTCATCAAGGACCAGACCGTCGCGCGGCAGGGCTACGACAGCGCCAACACCGACGTCACGCCGCAGCTGTCCGCGCTCAAGGCCGCGGGCGCCGAGGTCGTCGTCTGCGAGTGCATCCCGGCGTTCACCGCGCTGTCGATCCTGGCCGCGGCGAAGATCGGGTACAAGCCGCAGTTCGTCGTCAGCAGCATCGGCGCGGACCCGGCGACGCTGTCCGGGCTGCTGCAGGACTTCGCCAAGCGCGGCGGGGCGAGCGTGTCGAGCGGCCAGCTGCTCAACGGGCTGATCGGCACCGGCTACCTGCCCGACGTCGCGCAGACGTCCGACCCGTGGGTCGCCTACTTCAAGGGCATCCACGACAAGTACATCCCGAAGGAGCCGCTCACCAACACGCTGTTCTACGGGATGGTGCAGGCGTACACGTTCGGCCAGGCGCTGAAGGCCGCCGGGCCGGACCCGACGCGGCAGAAGATCGTCGACGCCATGAGCTCCGGCGCCCTCAAGGGACCGGGCCTGACGCCGTTCGGGTTCTCGAAGGACTCGCACTCCGGGTACACCGGCGCGTACGTGTTCAAGATCAACCCGGACACCACGACGACGGTGATCCAGCAACCGGCCGTCACCGACCGGGGCACCGGGGCGATCACGCCGTACAGCGGCGAACGCGTCACCCCCGACCAGGTGAACCTGCTGGGGAAGTGAGGACGTGGGCCGGTCCGCGGCGCCGCGCGGGCCGGTCCGCCCGCTCATCTAGGGTGGCGACATGGTGGTCAGGGACAGGGTGATGCGGGCAGCTGTGCGCCTGTTCGCCGAGAAGGGGTTCGAGGCCACGACGGTCCGGGAGATCGTCGAAGAGGCCGGCGTCACCAAAGGTGGGCTGTATCACTACTTCGAGTCCAAGGACGACCTGCTCCTGGAGATCTACACCGCGATGCTGCGGATGCAGGCCCAGCGGATGCGGACCATCGCCGAGTCGGACCTGCCCCTGCCGGAACGGCTGCACGCCATCATCGCCGACGTCGTCACGACCAGCATCGCGGACCTCGACGCGGCGACGGTGTTCTTCCAGTCCTTCCCGCTGCTGGAGAAGCCCAAGCAGATCCAGGTGCGAGCCGAACGCCGCCGCTACCACGAGCGCGTGCGAGCCCTGGTCGAAGAGGGCCAGCGCGCCGGGATCTTCCGCGGCGACGTCCCCGCCGACCTGGTGATCAACTACCACTACGGCGCGATCCACCGGCTCCACATGTGGTACCACGCCGAGGGTGAGCTGTCGGGGGAGCAGGTCGGGGAGCACTTCGCGAACCTGATGCTGCGGAGTCTTCGTCCTTAGTGGACGTGCCGGCTTCGGTTTGAATGCAGTGAATGACTCATTCCTGGCGCCGGACGCCAGGAATGAGTCATTCACTGCATCGGAGGCGACCTGCGTTAGACTTTGGATCATGGCGAG
>NZ_JBFBBQ010000167.1:0-8913 GCF_040682775.1 Amycolatopsis sp. NPDC051106
GGTGCGTCTGCCGCACCGAACGCCACATTGGGTGCGTGGGACGCAACCAACGCCACATTGGGGCGCTTGGAGTCCGGGGTCAGCGGCGGTCGTAGTCGACCGCGACCTCCGGGGTCGTCGCGTGGGAACGGCACGTCAGGATGCGGCCCGCCGCCACGTCGTCGACCGTCAGCGCGTAGCGGACATCCATGTCGACCTGACCCTGCCGCAGCGTCGCCAGGCACGTGCCGCACGCGCCGCCCGTGCACGAGTACGGCACCTCGAACCCGGCCCGCAGCGCCGCGTCCAGCACCGTCTCGCCGGCTTCCGCCGGGACGCACGTCGTGGTCCCGCCCAGCGTCACCGCCACCGTGGCCGGCGTGCCCGCCGGGTCGCGCAGGGGCGCCGCGCCGTGGAAGAGCTCGAAGTGGACGTTCTCGGCCGGGACGTCCGCGTCGGCCAGCGTCCGGCGGGCCAGGTCCATCAGGCCGCGCGGCCCGCACAGGAACCATTCGTCGACCTTCGCCGGGTGCAGGCGGTTCTGCAGCAGCGCGCGCAGCCGCGTCCCGTCGAGCCGGCCGCGCTGGTACCGCTCGTGCGAAATCGCCAGTGCCTCGCCGACCGTGTCGAACTGCCGGGGCCGGTGCGCGTGCAGGTCCGGGTCGCGCTCGTCGGTCCGGTAGTGGACGACGTGCAGCCGGCCGCCGAACCCGTCGGCGAGCGAGCTCAGTTCCCGCGCGAAGAGCGTCGTCGAGCCCGAAGTGTTGACGTACAACAGGGTCGCGCGGCTGTGCGGCTCGGCGGACAGCGCGCTGACCACGATGGACAGCACCGGCGTGATGCCGCTGCCCGCGGCCAGCGCGACGTAGTGCGCGGTCCGCGAAGGATCGGGTGTGAGCGTGAACCCTCCCGACGGCGGCAGCACGTCGAGGAAGTCCCCCACGGCCAGCGTCGTGGTCGCGAACCCGGAGAACGCGCCGCCCGGCCGCCGCTTCACCGCGATCCGCAGCTCACCCGACGCCGCGGGCGCGCAGATCGAGTACGTCCGGCGCACCGGCTGCCCGTCGAGCACCGCGCGGACCGCCACGTGCTGGCCCGGCAGGAACCGGAACTCGCTCGTGAGCTGGGGCGGGACGTAGAAGGTGATCGCGACGGCGTCCGCGGTCAGCGGGCTGATCTCGCGCACCCGCAGCCGGTGGAAGCGGCTCGGCCCGAGCGGCGGCGGGGCCGGCGCGGGCACGACGACGTCGGGTTCGGTGTCCAGTCCCGCGGTCATCCGGTACTCCTCCGCGGTCAGGTCCCGGCCCCAGGCGGTGCTGATCGGGACGTCGCGGGCCAGGTAGGCCTCGCGGTTCTCCAGCCAGACCCGCCGGTACTTGTGGAACGGGACGGCCGGGTGCAGGTGGTGCACCAGGTGCAGGTTCTGGGCCAGCAGTACCGGGGTCAGCAGCCGCTCGAGGCCGACGCGCACGCGGGTGGTGCCGAACCGGCCGCGCGGCCCGGCGGCGGGCAGGCCGTGGTGCGGCAGCCAGCCGAACGACCAGGCGAGCAGGCCCAGCCCCAGCCGCTGCGGCAGCAGGTACACGAACAGCAGCTCGAGGCCGTACCCGGCCGAGACGAGCGCCACGGCGGCCGCCACCGCCGCCGCCAGCACCACCACCGTCTCGGCGAGCTCGTGCGGGGGCCGGGACCGCAGCCGGGCGAAGTAGCAGCGCGCGTAGGAGAAGTCGAGCGTCAGCCAGCGCAGCGGGAGCTGCCAGCGCGGGCCGCGGGCGGTCCAGGCGTCCGGGTCCGCGCGGACCGACGCGTTGGTGTGGCGGTGGTGTTCACCGTGGACGTACCGCAGCGAGGGGAACGACGCGTACGCCGCGACGAACGGGACGGCCAGCCGGCCGAGCACTTCGTTGACCCAGGTCAGCTTCCCGGCGCAGTGGTGCGCCGACTCGTGCACCACTGTGTACATCGCGAAGGTGACGACGGTGTTCAGCAGCACGGTCACGACCGCCGGCACGAGCCCGGCGAGCAGCAGCCAGGTCGCGGTGCCCCACACCGCGGCACTGCCGGCGAACAGCAGCAACGCCGGCACCGAGACGGCGGGCAGCGCGATCCGGGGCGAGGGCACCGCGTGGGCGGCGGCCACCCCGGTCGCGGGCGCCGCCACTGTGACGGAACCGTGCGGCTCGGTGACGGCGACGGACATCGAGCGGTCTCCCCGGTCGAGAAGCTCCTGGTCAGGCGGGAGTCACCGTAGACAACTCAGCCGGGTTTGTAAACGTTGTGGCAGGCTTCGAAAAAAGGTGCCGGCCAGCGGAACGCAACCCGCGGGTAAGCTGACGGTGTGAAGGCGGTCACCCACCCGGTTCCGGCGCGCACCCGGGAGAAGCTGCTGGCCGCGGCGGCCGACGTCATCCGCGCCGACGGCTGGGCCGCCGTGACGATGGGCAAGCTGGCCGCGCAGGTCGGCGTCAGCAGGCAGACCGTCTACAACGAACTGGGCTCCAAGGCCGAGCTCGCCAAGGCCTTGATGCTGAACGAAACCGACCGCTTCGTGGAGCGCGTGAACGACGACGTCGCCGCGCACCCGGACGACCCGGTCGAGGGCGTCACGGCCGCGTTCCGGCACAGCCTCGAAGCCGCCCACGCCAACCCGCTGCTGGAGATCGCGCTCGGCGGCCAGCAGGGCGGCCGCGACGACTTCCTCCCGTTGCTGACCTCGCAGCCCGAGGCGGTGCTCGGGCGGGCGGTCGAGGCCGTCGCGGCGGTGTTCGCGCGCAGCTACCCGGCGGTTCCGCTGACGGCGTCGGAGTGGGCGGTGGCGGTCGAGGCGTTCGTGCGGCTGCTGCTTTCCCACCTGGTGCAGCCCAGCGGCTCGGCCGAGCACGCGAGCGGCCAGATGCGCTGGGTGATCGGCCGGATGCTCGGGTCCTGACGCCGCAGGTGGCCCCCGCCCCGGCGGCGCGGGCCCCTGGCCTAGACTCGGACGTCCCGGTCCGCAGGTGGCCGGGGCCATTTCCGCAGGATTGTCCTACACAATCGTTACCGCTCGAGGAGAAGACCTTGAAGAGCACCGTCGAGCAGCTGAGCCCGACGCGAGTCAAGATCAATGTCGAGGTGCCGTTCGACGAGCTGAAGCCGAACTTCGACCGCGCCTACCGCAAGATCGCCCAGCAGGTGCGCATCCCGGGCTTCCGGCCCGGCAAGGCGCCCGCTCGCGTCCTGGAAAGCCGGATCGGGCGCGGCCCGGTGCTCGACGAGGTCGTCAACGAGGCCATCCCGGCCAAGTACATCGAGGCCGTTCGCGAGAACGAGGTCCGCACGCTCGGGAACCCCGAGTTCGACGTGACCAAGCTCGAAGACCGCGACGTCCTCGAGTTCACCGCCGAGGTCGACGTGCGCCCGGAGATCGAGCTGCCCGACCTCGAAGGCTTCGCGGTCACCGTCGACGACGTCGAGCTGACCGACGCGGAGGTCGACGAGCAGCTGGACGAGCTGCGCGCCCGCTTCGGCACGCTGACCGGCGTCGAGCGCCCGGCCGAGACCGGCGACTTCGTCTCGATCGACCTGGCCGCGACCGTCGACGGCGAGGCCGTCGAGGAGGCCGCCACCAGCGGGCTCTCCTACGAGATCGGCTCCGGCCAGCTCGTGGACGGCATCGACGAGGCCATCGTCGGCGCGAACGCCGGCGAGACCAAGACGTTCACCACCCAGCTCGTCGCCGGCGACCACGCCGGCAAGGACGCCGAGGTGACCGTGACCGTCCAGTCGGTCAAGCAGCGCGAGCTGCCGGAGGCCGACGACGAGTTCGCCCAGATGGCGAGCGAGTTCGACACGATCGACGAGCTCAAGGGTGACCTCCGCGAGCGCCTCGCCCGCGTCAAGAAGATGCAGCAGGGCGTCCAGGCCCGCGACAAGGTGCTCGACGAGCTCCTCGAGCGCACTGAGGTGCCGATCCCGGAGAAGGTCCTCGACTCCGAGATCGAGAACCGCAAGCACGACGCGATCCACCCGTTCGACCACGACGAGGCCCAGTTCGCACAGGCCCTCGAGGCCGAAGGCCGCACGCTGGAGGAGTTCGACGCGGAGACCCGCACCGAGTCGGAGAAGGCCGTCCGCACGCAGCTGCTGCTGGACACCATCGCCGACAAGGAAGAGGTCTCGGTCAACGACGGCGAGCTGACCGAGCGGATCATCTACCAGGCCCAGCGCTTCGGGATCAGCCCGGACGAGTACGTCCAGCGTGCCCAGCAGTCCGGCCAGCTGACCGCGATCTACGCCGACGTCCGCCGCGGCAAGGCGCTCGCCTCCGTGGTCCGGAAGGCGACCGTCACCGACGGTTCGGGTGCCGAGGTCGACCTTTCGGAGCTGTTCGGCAGCGACGAGCCGGTCGCCGACGAGGCAACCCAGGAGACGCAGGTCACCGACGAGGCGGCGAAGACTCCGGCGGAGTGAAGCTGTGAGCGAACTTGGGCGGTGTCAGGCATTCTGCACCGCCCAAGTTCGTTAGGGTCGGATACAAGATCTCAAGCATCTGAAACGACAGCGGCGGCCGTCACCACCGGGCCGCCGCCGGCGAAAAGGCAGGCAGACGTGACGCAGCACATGCCCGAGGCGCGGACCGGCACCGCAGGGCTCACCCTCACCGACTCGGTGTTCGAGCGGTTGCTCCAGGAACGCATCGTCGTCCTCGGTTCCGAGGTGAACGACGAGATCGCCAACCGGATCACCGCGCAGCTGTTGCTGCTCGACGCCGACGACGCCGAGTCCGACATCCGCTTCTACATCAACTCGCCGGGCGGTTCGGTCACCGCCGGGTTCGCGATCTACGACACCATGCAGCTGATCCGCCCGGACGTCGCGACCTACGCGATGGGCATGGCGGCCTCGATGGGGCAGTTCCTGCTCTCCTCGGGCACGCCCGGCAAGCGCTACTCGCTGCCGCACGCGCGGATCCTGATGCACCAGCCGTCCGCCGGTGTCGGCGGCACGGCGTCGGACATCGCGATCCAGGCCGACCTCTTCAACAAGTGGAAGCGGGAACTGGCCCAGATCACGGCCGAGCAGACCGGGCAGACGGTCGAGCAGATCATCGCCGACGGCGACCGCGACCGCTGGTTCACCGCGCAGGAGGCGAAGGACTACGGGTTCGTGGACCACGTCCTCACCCGCGACATCGCCCGTCCCGGCTCGAACTGAGCGCGAAGCACACAGGAGACTCGATCATGAGCAACTTCAGGCTCCCGGGTGACTTCCGGGCTCCGACCACACCCCAGTCGCGGTACATCCTCCCGTCGTACGTCGAGCGCACCAGCTACGGCGTCAAGGAGTCGAACCCGTACAACAAGCTGTACGAGGAGCGCGTCATCTTCCTCGGCGTGCAGGTGGACGACGCGTCGGCCAACGACGTGATGGCCCAGCTGCTGCACCTCGAGCACGAGGACCCGGACCGCGACATCCTGATCTACATCAACTCGCCGGGTGGCTCGTTCACCTCGCTGATGGCGATCTACGACACCATGCAGTTCGTCCGCCCGGACATCCAGACGTACTGCCTCGGCCAGGCCGCGTCCGCGGCCGCGGTGCTGCTGTCGGCCGGCACGCCGGGCAAGCGCTACGCGCTGCCCAACTCGCGCGTGCTGATCCACCAGCCGGCCACCGAGGGCACGTACGGCCAGGTCTCCGACCTGGAGATCCAGGCGAACGAGATCCAGCGGGTGCGGCGCCAGATGGAGGTCATCCTGGCCCACCACACCGGCAAGGACGCCGACCAGATCCGCAAGGACATCGAGCGCGACAAGATCCTGACGGCCGAGGAGGCCAAGGCGTACGGCATCATCGACGAGGTGCTGCCGTACCGGAAGGCGTCGGCTCTGTAGATCCGCCGGGCCGGTGTGTGTCGAGGAGACGACATACACCGGCACTCTGGTTTAGGGTCGTCCTCTGACGTGCTCCCGGCGCCTGTGGGTGTTCCCGCCCACGGCATCGGACGGGTACCGTCAGTGGCAATGCGTGAGACTCCGCTCGGTCGTTCGAGACCGGGGGTCGCACCGTCGCAACACACGTCAGGCGCGGAAACCCGCGCCGGAGGGGACGAGGTCAACGGCCATGGCACGGATCGGTGACGGCGGAGACCTGCTGAAGTGTTCTTTCTGTGGGAAGAGCCAAAAGCAGGTGAAGAAGCTCATTGCCGGCCCCGGGGTCTACATCTGCGATGAGTGCATCGACCTCTGCAACGAGATCATCGAGGAGGAGCTGGCCGAGGCCGGCGACGTCAAGCTCGACGAGCTGCCCAAGCCCGCCGACATCCACGAGTTCCTCGAGCAGTACATCATCGGGCAGAACGATGCCAAGCGGACCCTCGCGGTAGCGGTCTACAACCACTACAAGCGGATCCAGGCGGACGACAAGGCCGGGCCGAAGGACTCCAAGGAGGAGTCGGTCGAGCTCGCCAAGTCGAACATCCTGATGCTCGGCCCCACCGGGTGCGGCAAGACCTACCTGGCGCAGACGCTGGCGAAGCTGCTCAACGTCCCGTTCGCGATCGCGGACGCCACGGCGCTGACCGAGGCCGGTTACGTCGGCGAAGACGTCGAGAACATCCTGCTCAAGCTCATCCAGGCGGCGGACTACGACGTCAAGCGGGCCGAGACCGGGATCATCTACATCGACGAGGTCGACAAGATCGCCCGCAAGAGCGAGAACCCGTCGATCACGCGGGACGTCTCGGGCGAGGGTGTCCAGCAGGCGCTGCTGAAGATCCTCGAGGGCACCACGGCCTCGGTGCCCCCGCAGGGCGGCCGCAAGCACCCGCACCAGGAGTTCATCCAGATCGACACGACGAACGTCCTGTTCATCGTGGCCGGCGCGTTCGCCGGGCTGGAGAAGATCATCAACGAGCGGGTCGGCAAGCGTGGCCTCGGCTTCGGTGCGGAGATCCGCACGAAGTCCGAGATCGAGGAGAGCGACGTCTTCTCGGACACCATGCCCGAGGACCTGATCAAGTTCGGGCTGATCCCGGAGTTCATCGGCCGGCTCCCGGTCGTGGCGACGGTCAACCACCTGGACAAGGAATCGCTGGTCAGCATCCTCACCCAGCCGCGCAACGCCCTGGTGAAGCAGTACAAGAAGCTCTTCGAGATGGACAACGTCGAGCTCGAGTTCACCAAGACCGCGCTCGAGGCCATCGCCGACCAGGCGGTCCTGCGCGGGACCGGTGCCCGCGGGCTGCGCGCCATCATGGAAGAGGTGCTGCAGCCGGTCATGTACGACATCCCGAGCCGCGACGACGTGGCGAAGGTCGTGATCACCGAGCAGACCGTCCGGGAGAACGTGAACCCGACGATCGTCGCCCGGCAGCCGACGCGGCGCACGCGCAGCGAGCGCGGCGAGAAGTCGGCCTGAGGCCGGGCGTCTCCGGGCCACCCGGCCCGGAGACCCGACAGGAAAGCTGAATGACTGCTGACTCTATGCCGGTCACCGGCGGGGGCGCCGCCCCCGCCGGTGGTGTGCAGGCACCGCCGCCACCCGAACCGGCGCCGGTGTCCGGCGGCCCGGTCCTCGGGTTCCGCGAGCTGAGCGAACGCGTCATCGCGTCCGTGTTCGACCGGTACCCGTGGCTGAACCGGGTGCTGATGGGTGTGCTGGCCGTGTGCGCCGGCACGTGCGTCGTGGCCGTGGTGTCCCGGCTGTCGCCGTTGCCGCTGATCCCCGTGCCGCTCTTCGTCGTCGCCGGCTACGCGCTCTGGCGGGCCCGTGGGGTCACCGAACGGCGTCCGCTGGTCAACTGGGTGCTGTTGTTCGGCGTCGCGACGATGGTCGGCTTCTGGCTGATCTCGGTCGTCGGCCGTTGGGTGGAATGAACTTCCTCCGTTCGTGGCGTTTGCGCCCGGCCGTCTTCGGGTAGCAAGGTCTCGTGGTAGGTGCCCTCAGACCGTTTCGGCATCCGGCACTGTTCTACCGCGGTGACAGTGAGTACCTGGCCGGCGTCGTTCCGTTCGTGCTCGACGCTCTCGACCGGGGTGAACCCGTGGCCGTCGCCGTCCCCGCCCGGAATCTCCTGCTCATCGAGAAGGCCCTGGAAGAGCGGGCCCGCGAAGTGCGGTTGACCGACATGTGCCGGGCTGGCCGCAACCCCGGTGCCATCCTGCCGACGGTCCTGCTCGCCTTCGCCGGCGAGCACAGCGGCCCGGTGCGGGTCGTGGCGGAGCAGATGTGGAGCGACCGCTCCGGGGCCGAGTACCCCGCATGCGTCCTGCACGAGGCGCTCCTCAACCACGCGCTCGCCGGGCGGGACCTGGCGGTGCTCTGCCCGTACGACACCGCGGCGCTGCCGCCGGACGCGCTGGCTGACGCCGAGCGCACCCACCCGGAGGTGTGGGGGCCGGCCGGGCCGTTCGTCAGCCCCCGGTTCGACCCGGACGGAGCGCGCGCGGACTTCATGCGGCCGCTGGACCAGCCGGCGGCCGCGGTCGAGCGCAAGTTCGACATCGGGCAGCTGGCCTCGCTGCGCGGGTTCGCGGAGATCTGGGCCGCGCGCCACGGCCTGCGCCGGCCGAGACGCGACGACTTCACCCTGGCGATCGCGGAGCTGACGACGAACAGCGTGCTCTACGGCGGCGGCGCGGGCGTGCTCCGGCTCTGGGCGGACGAGCGTCAGGTGGTCGGCGAGGTCACCGACACGGGCACGATCACCGAACCCCTGGCCGGCCGGATCCCGCCGGCCGCGGCGGCGCTGGGCGGCCGTGGCCTGCTGCTGGTGAACCGGCTGGCGGACCTCGTCCGCACGTACTGGGTCCCGGGCCGCACGACGACCCGCGTCCACTTCACCTGCTGACCCGCGTACCCGGACGGTCGGCTCACGTACCTGGACAGTCGGCTCGCGTACCTGGAAGGGCGCGGGACACGGCCCCACAAAGGGGAAGCCCCCCCCCCCGCAGC
>NZ_JBFBBQ010000168.1:0-8476 GCF_040682775.1 Amycolatopsis sp. NPDC051106
CCGGCTCTCTTAGCCGGTAAGGAGGCCTTCACGGCTTTTGGGCCCGGTGGGCGGCGACCCGCTCCCGCGTAGCGCAGCGGGGCGAGCAGTAGCGGCGCGGACTGCCGCCGCCGGTGTGGGCGAACGGCTTCCCGCACGACGCCGAAGCGCACAGCCCTCCCGGCACGTCCTGGCGCTCGGCCAGCAGCGCGGCCAGCCCCAGCGCCGACGACGTCACCAGCCACGCTCCCCACGGGCCGTCGTCCGCCGCGTCCGCGTGCAGGTGCCAGCCGTAGCCCTCTTCGTGGTCCGTCAGGCGCGGGGGACTCGCGTAAGCGGCGAAGAGCCGGTTGAGCACCGCCGCCGCCGAAGCCGCGTCGGGTGCCGCGAACACCGCGCGCAGCTCCACCGCCGCCGCGCGCAGCTCCGCCACGTCTTCTGAAGACAGCCGGACGTCCGGTTCTCCGTGGGACCGCAAGACGCGGGTGATCGCGGACGGCTCCGCGTCGAAGAGCAGGACACCCAGCAGGTCGACCGCGCGCTGCACGGAATCCCGGTGCGGAAAGGCCATGCCCCACTGTAACGTCTTGCCCATGATAAGGCGTTACCTGGTCGGGGCGACGCTGGCGAGGACCGGCGACGAGCTGTCCGGCCCCGCCCTCCTGCTGCTCGGCCTCCGAGAAGGCCCGCACGCCGGTTCCGCGCTGCTCGCCGGCCTGACCGTGGCCGCCGCGGTGGGCGGGCCCGCCTTCGGAGCCCTCCTCGACCGCAGTCCGGCGCCGGGACGGCTGCTCGCCACGGCCCTGCTGGGCTACGCGGGCGGGATCGCCCTCGTCAGCACCGCCTTCGGGCACCTGCCGCTCGAAGCCGTGGTCGGGGTGGCGATGGTGACCGGCCTGCTCAACCCGGCCATCGCCGGCGGCTGGACCGCTCAACTGCCCGCCGTCGCCGGGCCGCAACTCCAGAAAGCCAGCCGCCTCGACGCGCTGACGTTCACCGCCGCCGCCCTGGCCGGTCCCGGGGTCGCGGGACTCCTCGGCGGTCCGGCCGGGCTCGCCACCGCCGTCGTCCTGGTCGCCGCCGCCGTCCCGGTGGCGTGGGCCCTCCCCCGCAAACGCCGCACGACCAGGACCCGCCTCAAGGACGGCTTCACGGTTCTCGTGCGCAACGCCCCGCTGAGGCGGGCGACGTGCGCGTCGACGCTCTCCTGCGCGGGCATCGGGATGGTCACCGTCTGTTATCCCCTGCTGGGCGCGGCGCACCTGCGCGGCCCGGCCGACGGCGCCCTGCTGCTGACGGTGCTGGCGACCGCGTCCCTGCTGGCCAACGCGGTCTTCGCGCGGCACCCGCTGCCGTGGTCCCCCGACCGGACGGTCTGGCTGAGCACGCTGGTCCTGGCCCTGAGCTGCACCGTGGCCGCGCTCGCGCCCGGCGTCCCGGGGCTGGTCGCGGCGGCCGCGATCGCCGGGGTCGGCGAAGGACCGCAGCTCACGGCGTTGTTCGCGATCCGCCACCGCGAAGCGCCGGAGCACGTCCGGGCGCAGGTGTTCACAACGGCGGCGAGCGTGAAGATCACCGGTCTCGCGGCCGGGGCGGCCGCCGCCGGGCCCCTCGCGACCTGGTCGCTCCCGGCGTGCCTGATCGCCGCCGCGGCTGTCCAGCTCAGTGCCGCGGCGGTCTATCTGCGCAGGTCAGAAGGCCATCGCCTGGGCGCGCCGCTTCACCTCGGTGCCGTGGCTCGTGCGCAGGGCGTTGATCGGGGTGCTGCCCGGCAGGCTCTCGTCGGTCTCGAAGAGCCACCGCAGCATCTCGGTCCGGGAGAACCCGGAGTCCGCGAGCACCGTGATCGTCCCGGCGAGGCCCTTCACGATCCCGTCCTTGACGAAGAAGGCGCCGGGAACGCACAGGTCACCGCCGCGCCTGAAGGCGATCAGCTGCCCGTCACGCAGCATCTGGCGGACCTTGTTGGCGGAGGTCCCGAGGACGTTCGCGACCTCTCCCAACGGGAGGACCGCGATGGCGGTGTCGAGGACGTCGTCGGCGACAGGAATCCCACTCACACGTGACACTCTGCCACATTCCGCACTCACGCCCGTTAGTGCGCACGGGTGACCCGCCAGGTCTCCTCCACCAACCGTGTGCGGTTCCGTACGATCCATACTCGTGACTCGCACCCAACCCGGCCTGGTCGGCACGCTCCTCGAGCAGCGCTACCGGGTGGACCGGCTGCTCGCCCACGGGGGGATGTCTTCCGTCTACCGGGGGACCGACACCCGGCTGGACCGTCCGGTCGCGATCAAGATCATGGACCCGCGGTTCGCCGACGACCGGTCGTTCGTGGACCGGTTCGTCCGGGAGGCGCAGTCGGCGGCGCAGTTGCACCACCCGCACGTGGTGGCGGTGCACGACCAGGGCTTCGACCTGCCCCAGGGCGCCGAGTCCGGGCTCGCGTTCCTGGTCATGGAACTGGTCGACGGCGGGACGCTGCGCGACCTCCTGGAGGACAAGGGCCCGCTGGACGTCGCGCTGGCGCTGAGCGTCGCGGAGCCGGTGCTCTCGGCGCTGGCCTCCGCGCACCGGGCGGGCCTGGTGCACCGGGACGTCAAGCCGGAGAACGTGCTGATCGGCCGGTCCGGGCCGCACACCGGCGGCGTCGTGAAGGTCGCCGACTTCGGCCTGGTGCGGGCCGTGGCGAGCGCGGGCACGACGAGCTCGAGCGTCATCCTGGGCACGGTCGCCTACCTGTCGCCGGAGCAGGTCGCGACCGGCTCGGCGTCCGCACGGGGTGACGTCTACTCGGCCGGCATCCTGCTCTACGAAATGCTCACCGGGCAGGTGCCCTACACCGGCGACACCGCGATTTCGGTGGCGTACCGGCACGTGAACGACGACGTCCCGCGGCCGAGCGAGCTGCGCCCCGACCTGCCGCCCGCGCTGGACGAGCTGATCACCCGCGCGACCCGGCGGGACCCGGCGCTGCGCCCCGCCGACGCCGGGGACTTCCTCACCGAGCTGACGGCGGTGCGCGCGCAGCTGGGCCTGCTGCCGGTGACCGTGCCGGTCCCCGTGTCCCACGGCCAGGGCGACCTCGCCGACACCGAGCGCACGCTGCCGCGGATCCCGCAGGTGCTGCCGGACACCGAGAAGACGATGCCGGTGCACCGCCCGAACGCGACGCGGGCGCTGAGCCACCCGGGCACCCCGCCCCCGGGCATCACCCAGCAGATCCCGCCCGTGCGGCCGCCGGTGCCGCGGCGCCGGAGCGAGCCCGAGCCGGACAAGCCGGCGGACAACCGGAAGCGGATCGCCATCATCGCCGGCGCGGTGCTGCTGTTCGGCGGGCTGCTGACGGCGTTCATCTTCATGGTCACCGACACCGGCGGCGACAAGACCGCGTCCGTGCCGAAGCTGGTCGGGCTGAACCAGGCCGCGGCGGGTGACGCGCTGCGGGCGGTGAAGCTGACCCCGCAGTTCAGCCAGGAGTACGACAACTCGGTGCCGTCGAACACCGTGCTGCGGGCCGAGCCCGCGGAGGGCACGCCGCTGGCGCCGAACTCGACGGTGTCGGTCGTGCTGTCGAAGGGCCGCCCGGCGGTGCCGGACATCCGGCCGGGCACCGCGCTGCCCGACGCCGAGCAGGCGATCAAGACCGCGCAGCTGACGCCGGTCCGCGGCGCCGACGACTACGACGCCGAGGTCCCGCAGGGCGCGGTCATCCGCACCACGCCGGGCGCGGGCAGCCAGCTGAACATCGGCGGCCAGGTCACGATCATCGTGTCGAAGGGCCCGATCCCGCTGCCGCCGGTCCCGGACGTCAGCGGCCGGAACAAGGACGAGGCGTTCCAGCTGCTGCAGCAGGCCGGCTTCGAGCCGTTCCAGGCGGGCGAGGAGTTCAAGCAGGAGATCCCGGGCGGGGCCGTCACCCGCACCGACCCCCCGGCCAACTCGCAGGCCAAGGAGAAGCGGATCGGCGTCTTCGTCAACAACGCGGTCCAGGTGCCGGACGTCCGGTTCCGCTCGTTCGACGACGCCCAGAAGATCCTCGAGCAGGCCGGGCTGAAGGCCGACCGCGACGGCGGCCGGGGCCGCGGCGGCCCCGGTGGTGGGGGCGGCGGGTTCGACTTCGTCTTCCAGCAGGACCCGCAGCCGGGCACGTTCGTGCAGAAGGGCAGCAAGGTCAAGCTGAAGGGCTTCGGGGGATGATCGGCAGCCGAGGCCGCGTGACCGGCACGATCGGCCCCGGCCTCATCGGCGAGGTGCTCCTCAACGTCCGGGGCGGCACGGAGGCGTTCTACGCCTACCCGGCCGACCCGGACGCGACCTTCTCCTCCGGCACCCAGGTGCTCGTGGTCGACTTCGAACCCCCGCGCACGGTTTATGTCGAGCGGTGGCAACCGCTGGGCCGCTGACGGCGTCGAAGAGGCACCAACACACCTGACAACAGAAAACGAGGGGGTCGGTGCCATGAGTCTCGTCGAAATCCTGCTGTACGCGGCGGGTGGGCTCATCGTCGTGCTGATCGTGATCTTCGGGGTCCTGCGGCTGCTGTACAAGGTGGCCGAACCGAACGAAGCGCTGATCATCTCCGGGCTGGGCGTCCGAGTCGACCGCGCGGACACCGCGGACAGCCTGGGCTTCAAGATCATCACCGGCCGCGGGGTGAACGTCATCCCCGGCTTCCAGACCGCCCGGCGGCTGTCGCTGGACACCCGCGGTGTCAACCTGCAGGTCTCCTGCGTGACCAAGCAGGGGCTGCCGGTCACCGTGCGGGCCGTCGTCATCTACAAGGTCGGGGACGACTTCGCGTCGATCGCCAACGCCGCCCGCCGGTTCCTGGACCAGCAGAAGGGCATGAACGACACGATCCACGAGCTGTTCTCCGGGCACCTGCGCTCGATCGTGGGCGGGCTGACCATCGAGGAGATGATCCACAACCGGGACGCGCTCACCGGCGAGGTGCGCCAGTCCTCGGCCACGGAGATGATCAAGCTGGGGCTGATCGTCGACTCGCTGCAGATCCAGGAGATCGACGACGAGTCGGGCTACATCAACAACCTCGGCAAGCCGCACGCCGCCGCGATCGCCGCGTCGGCTCGTATCGCCGAGGCGCAGCGCGACCAGGAAGCCGCCGAGGTCGAGCAGATGTCCGCGGCGAAGAAGGCGGCCGCGGTCCGCGAAAGCCAGATCCAGCAGGCCGGCTACCAGGCCGAGGTCGACCAGGCGCGGGCGAAGATGTCCCAGTCGGGTCCGCTGGCCGAGGCGACCGCGCGCCAGGAGGTCGTCGTCCAGGAGACCCGGGCGGCCGAGCTGGAAGCGGCGCTGGCCGAGCAGCGGCTGCAGTCGCAGGTGCGCAAGCCGGCCGACGCGAAGGCGTACGACACGCGGACCGCGGCGGACGCCGCCCGTGACGCTTCGATCGCCAAGGCCCAGGCCGAGGCGAAGGAGACCGAGCTGCGCGCGGCGGCGGACGCGACCCGCGTGAAGACGGCCGCCGAGGCCGAGGCGCAGGCCACGAAGGCGCGTGCCGAGGCGATGGCGGGCGCGACCCGGGCGACCGGTGAAGCCGAGGCGGCCGCGGCCAAGGCCCGGGGTCTCGCGGAGGCGGAAGCCGCGAAGGCGAAGGGTCTCGCCGAAGCGGAGTCGGCCCGGGCGAAGGGCCTGGCCGAGGCGGACGCCATCAAGGCACGCGCCGCGGCGCTGGCCGAGAACCAGGAAGCCGTCGTCGCGCAGCAGCTGGCCGAGCGCTGGCCGGAGATCGTCGAGGCGGGCGCGAGCGCGTTCGGCAACGTCGACCACATGGTCGTGCTCAACGGCGCCGAGGGCATGTCCGACATGTTCGCGAAGGCGCTGTCGCTGGGCGGGACCGGTCTCGGCCTGGCCCGGCAGCTGATGGACGCGATGGCCAAGCCGGCCGAGAAGGAACTCGAGAAGAAGGCCGTCTCCAACGGCGAACTGAAGCTGACCGACTAGGAACAGCGACCGGTGGGTCACGCTGCGTACGGCCCTTGTGTCCCGGATCACGGGAGGCAGGGGCCGTACGCCCGTTCGGGGGCGGCAATTCCCGGGCGGTTGTCCTACCGTGGGCGCATGGTGCCGGACAGCGGGTCGCGGGCCGCCCGATGAGCTTCTTCACCGGCGGTCCCCGCGAGCGTCCCCTGTTCCCCGTTCCGGAGCAGGAGCTCTACGCGTTCAACGGCCGGCACTGGACCGATCCCCCGCGCGAGCACATCGTCCCGGCGGTGCTGCCGCTGGCGCAGCCGCTGGGCCGGTCCGAACGCACGATCGTCGCGCTGCGGGCCGTCGAGGTCTGGCCGCAGTCGCTCACGCTGCGCATCACGGTGTACTCCCGGGACAGCCTGGTCGACGACCCCGCCGAGGGCCTGATCGACCACCGGCGCAAGCCCGACTACAACGGGCTGCTCATCGGCGTGCTCTACGCCGACGGCAGCCGGGCGAGCTCCGAGACGATCTCGGTGCCGTCGGCGTCCGAACCGGAAGAACCGGTGCTGCGGGCGCAGCCCGTCGGCGGCACGCGCTTCGCCGTCGAGCACGAAGTGTTCCTGTGGCCGCTCCCGCCGGCCGGCCCGCTGAAGCTGGTCGTGCAGTGGACCGACCGCGAGATCGCCGAGACGCGCACGACGCTCGACGGCGGCGCGATCCGGGCCGCGGCGAAGGACGCCGCGGAGATCTGGCCGGGGCTGGGCAAGCGGCAGGTGAACGGCCTGCCGGTGCGCCGCGTCGGCAAGCAGGTGGCGCTCACCCCCGAATGGGGGACCCCGGTGGTGCGGGCGGAAGAACCCGGGTCCACCCCCGCGGAGTAGCGCGTTCCCTGCTCTGTGACCCCGCGCACCGGCGCCCGGGGTATCTCGAATGGATGAACGGGGTGGGTAGTTAGCGTCGTGGAAACACTTCGACCACCCGGCCGTCATGTCGGGCTGGTGCAGTGCTGTACCGGGGCACCGCCCCGGGCCGGGGGCTCCGCCACCCGGACCCCCCGAAAGACGCTGGTTCTCCCCTTCCGACGCACGTGGCCGTGCACACCCGCGAACCCGGAAAGGTCGCCCATGGCAGGCTCTCCGCTCAGCGCGCTCGACGTCGCTTTCCTGTGCCTGGAAAGCGAAACCTCCCCGATGCACATGGGGGCGGTGGTCACTTTCGCCGGCCGCCGTCCGGTCGACCCCGCCGCGGTGACCGCCCTGCTGGCCGAACGTGCCGCCCGGATGCCGAAACTGCGCCAGCGGGCCCGCGCCGAGCTGTTCCCGCCGGGGTCGGCCAGCTGGGCCGAAGACCCGGGATTCGTTGCGGCGGACCACATCCACCACGCGGCCCTGAGTTCGCTGTACGAACCGGACCCCCTGACCGCGTACGCGTCGCGGTGGATCGCCGAGCCGCTCGACACGTCCCGGCCTCTGTGGGACCTCACCCTGGTCACCGGCCTGCCGGACGGGAAGTTCGCGCTGCTGCTGAAGCTGCACCACGCGCTCACCGACGGTGCCGGCGCGTACGCGGTCGCGGCCGGCCTGCTCGACGGCGTCGACCTGCCGGAGCGGATCCCGGCGCCGCGGCCGATCCCGGCCCCGCGGTCCACTTTGGACACGGTGAAGGACGCGCTGGGCACGGTCTGGGGCCAGGCGAACGAGACGGCCGGGATCGCGTCCTCCCTGGTGCGTGCCGCGCGGCCACCGCTGTCGCCGGTGTCGGCGCCGACGTCGGCCGAACGACGGCTCGGGTTCGTCCGGCTCCCGCTCGCGGACCTGCGCCAGGTGCGCAAGGCCCACGGCGGCACGACCAACGACGTCGTGCTGGCGGTGCTTTCCGGCGCACTGCGCGAATGGCTGGTCAACCGCGGCCACCGCGCCGACGGCCGCACGCTGCGCGCGCTGATCCCGGTGAGCGTGCGCGGGCGGGCGGGCGGCCAGGTCGGCGGCAACAAGCTGTCGGGGTACCTGTGCGACCTGCCGGTCGGCGAGGACGACCCGGTCGAGCGGCTGCGGGTGGTCCGCCGGGCGATGACCCGCAACAAGGCGGCGGGCCCGAGCCGCGGCGCGGGGGCGCTCCCGCTGCTGGCCGACCGTGTCCCGCCGCTGCTGCACCGGCTGGGCACGCGCACGGCGGGGCTGGCCGCGCCGATGCTGTTCGACCTGGTGATCACGACGGTCCCGGTGCCCCCGGCCCGCCTGTCCCTCGGCGGCGCCCACCTGGCGGAGCTCTACCCGTTCGTCCCGCTGGCCCCGCGGCACGCGGTCGGCATCGCGGTGGCGACGTACCGCGATGCGGTCCACATCGGACTGCAGGTCAACGGCGAAGCGGTCCCGGACGTCGGCTCCCTGCACGACGCGGTGCTGAAGTCCGCGGACCGCCTGCTCGACGCGTCCTGACCCCAGCGCCCCAATGTGGCCTTGGTTGCGTCCAACGCACCCAAGGCGGCCTTCGGTGCGTCTGACGCACCCAAGGCCACCAAGGGGCGCGCGGGGGGGGGGTGAAAGGAGGGAGAACC
>NZ_JBFBBQ010000169.1:0-8408 GCF_040682775.1 Amycolatopsis sp. NPDC051106
TGTCGGCGGGCGCTGGACCTCGCCGCGGCGCCCGCGCAGGACGCGGACGGGCCGGGGTGGCGCCGGGACCGGGGTCGCCGGGCGGGCGTGCCCGCGTTCGGCCAGAATGGACATCCGAACCTCCTCGAAACCCTGGTGTCCGCCCGTTTCCGGGGCCGGTGCCGGCCCGTGGATCAAGGTCGAACAGGCGTTCTATCGAACGCCCGTGCGAAGGTCTACCACCTACCACCGACAAAATCGAGCGGACACGGCGTGTCGATCGAACAGATGTTTGAAATCGTCGTGCCCGGGGGCTAACGTCGGTGACCAGGGCATCTGCCGGGCAGATGCCGCCGGCGAGGCTGCCCGCACCCGCGGGCGGCGGCCGGCGTGCGATACGTGCAGCGAACGTCTGGGAGGCGACGCAGTGGCGAAGGAGAACAAGGCGGGCAGGACCAGTGGGTCCCCCGGAGGCGGTGTGCACTCCATGCCGGAGGTGTACGACGTCGACGAGACCCTCACCGTCCGCCAGCAGCAGGTGCTCGACGTGATCCGCTCGTGGGTGAGCCGGTTCGGCTACCCGCCGAGCGTCCGCGAGATCGGCGAGGCGGTCGGGCTGACGTCGACGTCGTCGGTCTCGCACCAGCTGCGTGCCCTGCAGCGCAAGGGTTATCTGCGCCGGGACGCGAACCGTCCCCGCGCGGTCGGCGTGCTCTCGGCGACCGACGACAACCCCATGGGCATCGAGATGGACCAGCAGCCGGTCATGCCGAAGGCGGCGTACGTGCCGCTGGTCGGCCGGATCGCCGCGGGTGGCCCGGTGCTGGCCGAGCAGGCCATCGAGGACGTGTTCCCGCTGCCGCGGGAGATCGTCGGCGAGGGCGAGCTGTTCCTGCTGAAGGTCACCGGTGACTCGATGATCGACGCGGCCATCACCGACGGCGACTGGGTCGTGGTCCGGCAGCAGCCGGAAGCGGACAACGGCGAGATCGTCGCGGCGATGATCGACGGCGAAGCGACGGTCAAGACGTTCAAGCGCAAGGGCGGCCACATCTGGCTGATGCCGCACAACGAGGCGTACGACCCGATCCCCGGCGACGACGCGACGGTGCTCGGCAAGGTCGTGGCAGTGCTGCGACGTCTCTGAGGGGTGTCTCGCGGGCTATCGCACGGCCCGTGAGGTTAACCGGATCGGATGATCTTCGGCCGTGGGGAGCCGAGATCGGGAGCCAACCCGGCCGCGGTGCGGTGGGTGGACAGGAAGCCCGGCCCTGTCCACCGCCGCGCCGGTCGAGGTTTCCTTCGCGCGGTGCGCAGGACTGCGCGGCCTGAGCAGCCGCGCCCCGCACCGCGCGAAGGACGGCCACCCCCGCCGGAACCGGTGACTCGTCAGCCTCGGCGGCGGCGCACCCTGCTGAACCCGAACCAGCCGAGCCCCACCACGGCGACCGCGATGCCCGCCGCCGGCAGGACCGGCACTCCCCCGTCGTCCGACGATCCGCCGCCGCCGGCGCTCGAAGCGGGCTTTCCGTCCGTCGAAGCCGCGGCCGACCGGGCCGCCGACGCCGCCGCTCCGGGCACCGCGCGGATCGGCTCGCCGACCCCTTCACTGCCCGACAGCAAGGTCCCGTCGGGGTCGAACGCGATCGCTTCGCCCTGCTTCTCCCCCGGCAACGGGATCCGCATCGGCGTCCGCTGCAACGCCGCCGGCACGTCGCCGTCCGGGGCCGCGTACAAGTAAGCGTCGGTGTAGGTCCGCAGGGCCACCACGGTTCCGTCCGCCGACGTCGCGCCGCCCGTCACGAGCACCGAGCCGAACGAGCCCACCGGGCCGCCCTGGGTGTCGGTCTCCGCGATCTTTACCGTGCCGACCTTCTCCAGGTTGGTCGGCCCGGGGCTGGCGAGCGGCCCCTGGGGCCGGTACACGCGAGCCTCGCCGAGGATGTCCTTGGTGATCAGGTACGGCGTCCCCGCCTTGTCCACGATCAGCGCTTCGGTGTCGTGCTGGCCGTCCGGGTACGTGAGCCGGTGCAGCGTGAGCTTGCCCTGGGGACTCATCTCCAGCAGGGCGACCGTCAGCCGGCCCTTCTTGTTGTCCCCGGTGTCGGACAGCCACAGCCGGCCGTCCGGGGTCCGGGCCAGGTCCTCGACGTCGAAGGGGTCGGTCTTGTCGGTGAAGACCTTCTGGACCTTGCAGTCCCGCCCCAGCACGAACACCTGGACCTTGGTGCCGCCGTCGTTGATCGCGTAGAGCTTCGATCCGTCGGAGGCCAGGCCGGACAGCTCGCCGATCCTCGAGTCCTTCATCGTGCACAACGGCTCCGGAGCGGCCGGAGCCGCGGAAGCCGGAACCGGCCCGCCGAGCACGCCCAAAGACACTGCCGCAAATGCGACGACCCAGCGCACTCAGCCACCTCCGAGAACATTCCAGTGTGCGATCCGCTTGATCGCACACTGGAATGTAGACGTCTCAGGCCCGGCTGGCGTTGGTCTCGTACTCGCGCAAAGCCGCCGCGAAGTCCGGGCGGACCCGCACCAGCAGGCGCGTGCCGTCCTCGACGTGCTCCTCTTCGAGTACTTCGCCGTCCGCGTGCGCCCGCGCGACCAGCTCGCCGCGCGTGTAGGGCACGAGGACCTCGACGGTGACCTCCGGCCGCGGCAGGCGGTCGGCGATCACCTCGACGAGCTCCGCGATGCCCGCCCCGGTCCGCGCCGAGACCGGCACCGAGCCGGCCAGCGCGTGCCGCAGCCGGGCGAGGCTGACCTCGTCGGACGCGTCGATCTTGTTGATCACCAGCAGCTCCGGCGGGAGCGGCTCCTTGCGCTTGCGCGTGATCTCGCCGAGCACCTCGCGCACCGCGCTGACCTGCTCCTCCGGCGCCGGGTCGGACCCGTCGACCACGTGCACCAGCAGGTCCGCGTCCGCGGCCTCTTCGAGCGTCGAGCGGAACGCGTCCACCAGCTGGTGCGGCAGGTGCCGCACGAACCCGACGGTGTCGGTCAGCGTGTAGCCGCGCCCGTCCGCGGTCTGCGCGCGCCGCGTGGTCGGGTCGAGGGTGGCGAACAGCGCGTCCTCCACCAGCACCCCGGCCCCGGTCAGCGCGTTGAGCAGGCTCGACTTGCCGGCGTTGGTGTAGCCGACGATCGCCACGCTGGGCACCTCGTTGGCCAGCCGCCGCCCGCGCTTGGTCTCGCGGATGGTGTCCATGGCGGCGATCTCGCGGCGCAGCTTCGCCACGCGCTTGTTGATCCGCCGCCGGTCGGTCTCGAGCTTGGTCTCACCGGGACCGCGCAGGCCCACGCCGCCGTTCGCGCCACCCGCGCGGCCACCGGCCTGCCGGGACAGCGACGCACCCCACCCGCGCAGACGCGGGATCAGGTACTGCAGCTGGGCCAGCTCGACCTGTGCCTTGCCCTCCTTGGACCGGGCGTGCTGGGCGAAGATGTCGAGGATCAGGGCGGTCCGGTCGATGACCTTGACCTTGACCTTCTCCTCGAGCTGCCGCAGCTGGCCCGGCGAGAGCTCGCCGTCGCAGATCACGGTGTCGGCGCCGGTGGACCCGACGATGTCCCGCAGCTCCTTGACCTTGCCCGAGCCGATGTAGGTGGCCGGGTCCGGCTTGGGCCGCCGCTGGATGAGGCCTTCGAGGACTTCGGAGCCCGCCGTCTCGGCCAGGCGCGCCAGCTCGGCCAGCGACGCCTCGGACTGCAGGGCCGTGCCCTCGGTCCACACGCCGACCAGCACGACGCGTTCCAGCCGCAGTTGCCGGTACTCGACCTCGGTGACGTCCTCGAGCTCCGTGGACAGTCCCCTGACCCGGCGCAGTGACGCCCGGTCCTCGAGCTCCATCTCGCCTGTCGACGGGTCTCCGTCGTACAGGTCGTCGTCGTGGTCTTCGGTGTGTGTCAGTTCTGTCATCGTGCCTCCATGTTCCCACGATTCGCCGCGGGAACCGAACTTTTACGTGCTGGGATAGGTGGCGAGGTAGATCGCGGTGCGCTCCGCGCCGGGACGGCGGGGGCGTGCGCGGAACTCCTCGAGCAGCGATTCGAGCCGGTCTTGCAGCTCTTCGCGCTCCTCAGGGGCCACCTGGACGACGAGGCGCGTCTGCTGCACGTCCTCGAACCCGGTTTCGGCGATCTCGGCCAGATAGGCCTCGAGCACCGCCTGCTTCACACCCTGATCACCGCATGAGTCGAGTGTCCAGGAAAGCCCCGTCGAAAGATACGGAATTTCCTTCGCGCCCCGGGCTCCGCGGCGCGGCGGCTGCGCGGCCAGGAAACCGGTTTCGACGAGCTTGCGCACGTGGTGCAGGGTCGTCGCCGGGTCCCGCCCGAGCCGCTCGGCGAGCTCCTTGTTCGTCAGCGCCTCCGAGAAGGTCAACCGGATGATGCGCAGCCGTATTCCGGAGGCCAGCGCGGCGGCCTCGGCTTCGGTCGCGGCGCGTCGTTTCTCAGAAGGCACGCGCACAGCCTAGAGCGAACAGTGATTGACACTTTCCAATCACTCGCGCCAGACTCGAACCCATGCCCAGGGGGACATCACTCTTCTTCCACGCCGACTTCAGGCGGCTGTGGGCCGGCGACACGGCCAGCCAGTTCGGCACGTTCGTCGGCAACACCGCCGTCCCGCTGCTCGCCGCCGTGACACTGGCCGCGACGCCGTTCGAGATGGGCCTGCTGACCGCGGCCGAAACGCTCGCGTTCCTGCTGCTGGGGCTGCCGGCCGGGGTGTGGGTCGACCGGCTGCGCCGCCGCCGGGTCATGCTCACCGCCGACTTCACGCGCTTCACGCTGCTGCTGAGCGTGCCGATCGCCTGGTGGGCCGGCGTGCTGACGCTCGCGCAGCTGCTGGTCGTCGTGCTGCTCGTGGGCATCGCGACGCTGTTCTTCGACATCGCCTACCAGTCGTACCTGCCCTCGCTCGTCGGCCGGGAGCACCTGCTGGAGGGCAACGCCAAGCTGCAGGCCGTCCAGTCGGTCGCGCAGATCGCCGGGCCGGGCGCCGCCGGTGTGCTGGTCCAGCTGGTCAACGCCGCCAGCACCGTGCTGATCACCGGCCTCGGCTACCTGACGTCGGCGTTGTTCCTGCTGCGCATCCGCGCGAGAGAACCCGAGCCGGACCGCGGCGCCCACGCCCGGCTGCTCCCGCAGATCGGGGAAGGACTCAGGTTCGTCTTCTCCGACAAGCCGCTGCGGGCGATCGTGGGCACGACGGGCACGGCGAACTTCTTCGGCGGCGCCTTCAACGCCGTGTACGTGCTGTTCCTGACACGAACGGTCGGGCTGGCGCCGGCCGCGGTCGGCATCCTGCTGGCGATCGGCGGCGCCGGCGGCATCCTCGGCGCGCTCTGCTCGGGTGCGCTCACCCGCCGGATCGGCCAGGCGCGGGCGATCTGGCTGGTCCCGCTGTGCGCGTTGCCCGGCCACCTGCTGCTCCCGCTCGCCGCGCCGGGCTGGCGGCTCGGGCTCGCCGGGTTCGGCGCGGCCGTCGGCTGGTTCGGGATCATCATCTACAACGTCGCGGCGGTCTCCTACCGCCAGGCGATCTGCCCGGACCGGCTGCTCGGCCGGATGAACGCCAGCGTGCGGTTCGTCGTCTGGGGCGTGATCCCGCTCGGCGGGCTGCTGGGCGGCGCGCTCGGCGAAGGACTCGGGCTGCGGGGCGCGCTGTGGGTCGCGGTCACCGGCGAAGCCGCCGCGGTGCTCTGGGTGGTCTGCTCGCCGCTCCGGCACATGCGCGATCTGCCGACCGAGGCGAAAACCGGTTCTCCGGCCGCCTAGAGTTGCTTCATGAGTACCCCATACGAGCGCCCGAGAGTCCCGGACAAGGTCGGTGTCGACGGTCTGGAGGCCAAGTGGGTACCCGTATGGGAATCCACCGGCGCCTACCGCTTCGACCGCACGAAGACCCGGGACGAGGTCTATTCGATCGACACCCCGCCGCCGACGGTCAGCGGGTCGCTGCACATCGGGCACGTCTTCTCCTTCACCCAGACCGACGTGCTGGCGCGGTTCAAGCGGATGCGCGGGCTCGAGGTCTTCTACCCGATGGGCTGGGACGACAACGGCCTGCCGACCGAACGGCGGGTGCAGAACCACTTCGGCGTCCGCTGCGAGCCGTCGCTGCCCTACGACCCGGAGTTCCGGCCGCCGGAGAAACCGGGCAAGGACGTCGTGGCGATCTCGCGCCGGAACTTCGTCGAGCTGTGCGAAACCCTCACCGAGACCGACGAGAAGGTCTTCGAGGAGCTGTGGCGGCGGCTCGGGCTGTCGGTCGACTGGACGATGACCTACCAGACGATCGGGCACGACTCGCGGCTGATCTCGCAGCGCGCGTTCCTGCGCAACCTCGCCCGCGGCGAGGCCTACCAGGCCGAAGCGCCGACGCTCTGGGACGTCAGCTTCCGCACCGCCGTCGCGCAGGCCGAACTGGAAGACCGTGAACGCCCGGGCGCGTTCCACGACCTCGCGTTCACCGGTCCCGACGGCGCGGACGTCGTGATCGCCACGACCCGGCCGGAGCTGCTGCCCGCGTGCGTCGCGCTGGTCGCCCACCCCGATGACGAGCGGTTCAAGCCGCTCTTCGGGAAAACGGTGCGGACGCCGGTGTTCGGCGTCGAGGTGCCCGTGGTGGCGCACCACCTGGCGGACCCGGAGAAGGGCCGCGGCATCGCGATGGTGTGCACCTTCGGCGACACCACCGACGTCACGTGGTGGCGTGAGCTGCGCCTGGCGACGCGGGTCGTGCTGGGCCGCGACGGCCGGTTCCTGCCCGACGCGCCTCACGGCGTCCCGGCGGAGAAGTACGCGCCGATCGTGGGCAAGACCGTCCACACGGGACGCGAGATCATGGTGCGCCTGCTGCGCGAAACCGGTGCCCTGCAAGGGGAACCGCGGCCGATCACGCACTCGGTGAAGTTCTACGAGAAGGGCGACAAGCCCTTGGAGATCGTCGCGAGCCGGCAGTGGTACCTGCGCAACGGCGGCAACGACGAGGCGTTCCGGGCGCGCATGCTGGCCCGGGGCGAGGAACTGAACTGGGTGCCGAAGCACATGAAGGTGCGCTACTCGTCGTGGGTCGAGAACCTGGCCGGTGACTGGCTGGTCAGCCGTCAGCGGTTCTTCGGCGTGCCGATCCCGTTGTGGTACCGGCTCGACGCGCACGGCGAGCCGGACCACGACGCGCGGCTGCTGCCGGACGACTTGCCGGTCGACCCGAGCAGCGATGTCCCGCCGGGCTTCACCGAGGACCAGCGCGGCGTCCCGGGCGGGTTCGTCGCCGAAGCGGACGTGATGGACACGTGGGCGACGTCGTCGCTCACGCCGCAGATCGTCGGCCGCTGGAGCGTCGACGACGACCTGTTCGCGCGGGTGTTCCCGATGGACCTGCGGCCGCAGGCGCACGAGATCATCCGCACCTGGCTGTTCTCGACGGCGGTGCGCGCGGAGCTGGAGCACGGCGTGCTGCCGTGGCGGGAGGCGGCGATCGCGGGCTGGGTGCTCGATCCGGACCGCAAGAAGATGTCGAAGTCCGTCGGCAACGTGATCATCCCGGTGGACCTGCTGGAGCGCTTCGGCTCGGACGCGGTCCGCTACTGGGCGGCGAGCGCGCGCCCGGGCGTCGACACGGCGGTGGACGAAGGCCAGATGAAGGTCGGCCGCCGCCTGGCGACGAAGCTGCTCAACGCGAGCCGGTTCGTGCTGGGCCTGGGCGTGCCGTCGCCTTCCGCGGTGGCGGCCGAGCCACTGGACCGGGCGCTGCTGGCGTCGCTGGCCGTCGTCGTCGAGCAGGCGACGGCGGCGCTGGAGGCGCTGGACTACGCGCGGGCGCTGCAGGTGACGGAGACGTTCTTCTGGACGTTCTGCGACGACTACGTCGAGCTGGTGAAGGGCCGCGCGTACGGCGACAGCGGTCCCGAAGGAGCTTCGTCGGCCCAGGCGGCGCTGGTGACGGCGTTGTCGGCGGTGCTGCGGCTGTTCGCGCCGTTCCTGCCGTTCGCGGCCGAGGAGGTCTGGTCGTGGTGGCAGCGCGGATCGGTGCACCGGGCGTCCTGGCCCACGGTGTCGGCGTCCGACGGTGATCCGGAGCTGCTGACGCTGGCGGGCGAGGTGATCGCGGCGGTGCGCCGGGCGAAGACGGACGCGAAGGTGTCGATGCGCTCGGCGGTGGAGACGCTGACGGTGACCGGCCCGCCCGAGGTACTGGCGCGGTTCACGGCGATCGAGCCGGACATCCGCGTCGCCGGGACGATCGCTTCGGTGGAGACACGCGAAGGCGACTTCGCGCTCCAAGCGAAGGTCGGCGCCCCGGCCTAGCGCCCCAATGTGGCGTTGGTTGCGTCCCACGCACCCAATGTGGCGTTCGGTGCGTCTGACGCACCATGGGCGGTGGCGTCGGGCGGGTGGATCTCGTCGTCGAACAGGCC
>NZ_JBFBBQ010000170.1:0-8206 GCF_040682775.1 Amycolatopsis sp. NPDC051106
CGCAGGACCACCAGCGCCACCCCGATTTCGCCCCAGTCGTCGTCGGCGACCCCGACGACCGCCGCCTCCAGGACGGCCGGGTGCTGCGATCAGGCCGCGGCGGCGGGAAGATCCGCGCCGAGCGCGCCGTGCCCGGCGTCGGTCAGTTCGGCCGGGGCCCACTGGCCCCGCGCCGGTGTGCCGATCGCGCGGATCAGCCCGGCGCGGGCGAGGTCGTGGGCGGTGTTCTGGTCGCAGCACGGCAACCCGTCCACGCGGAGGTCGGGTTCACAGCTGCAGCGGAGCTCGGCGCGCCCGTCGCCGACCGCCTTGAGCATGGCGATCGCGCGACGGCTCAGCGCGTTCTGGGAGAGGGACATCGGTCTGGCCTTTCGGTGCGCGGCTGGTTTCTGACGGCGAGTTGCTGCAGCTCGTACCGAGGACCACGGGCCGAAGCCGAGCGAGGTTCACTTCGATCGCCTCTTGACAGCGGCAGGCACAGCGAGCAGGGTCATTCATCGGATGAATCAGCTCCGCCAGCGACAGATCGGCCAGCTAGGGGCGAACTCTGTCGTCATTCCGCCGTAGTCATCCGATCCCTGGAGGTTCAATGACGACCTTCCCCCGCCGTCAAGCTCTCGGCATCGCCCTGGGTGGCGCCGTGGCGCTGAGCGCGGCCGGCCGAACCCCGGCCGGTGCCAGTGCCGATACCCACGGCACGGCCCTGCCCGTGGACGCCGCCCCGGACGGGCCCGGCACCCCGATCGTCCCGCCCCCGCCACCCGTCCCGGTCGCGCTCGACGCCTGGTTTTCCCACGACGGCATCGACAGCGCCTCGGCCACCGGCGGCGACTTCGACGGCTCCGGCTACACCTTCCCGGCCGAGCAGCTACCGGCCGGGCAGACCGCCACCGTCGGCGGTGTCCCGTTCAAGCTCGGCTCCGCGGCCGCCGGTGCCAAGAACAACATCGCCGCCACCGGCCAGACGATCGACCTGCCGAAGGGGCGGTACTTCGTCGCCTACTTCCTGGTCGCCGCCAGCTACGGCGCATGCGGCGGCACGGCGACCGTGCACTACGCCGACGGCAGCACGAGCACCGGCTCCCTCTCCGGCCCGGACTGGTACACCGGCACCGGCGCGCTGGTCTCGCCGTTCCGCTACGCGCCCGGCGGCGTCGTCGACGCCAACCCGGTTTCCCTGGCCACCGGCCAGGTCTGGGTCGACCCGGCCCGCGACGCCGTCGCCCTGACCCTGCCGGTCACGGCCACGCCGGCGCCGAACGTTTCCAGCCTGCACGTCTTCGCGCTCACGCTGCAGCCGGTGGCCGTCGGCCGCTCGGCCCTGATCCTCGACGGCCACTCGACGGCCAACCTGCTGACCGACGGCGGTCCGCAGGCCGCCGAAGCGACCGTCGTCAACGCGGGAACGGTGTGGCTCGGGGCCGGCGACCGGGTCAGTGTCACCGTCGACGTCCCCGGCGGCCGGACGACCGTGCCGGCGACCATCCGCGCGCTGGCGCCGGGGGAGCAGGCGACGGTCCGGCTCGGGCTCGCGCCGAACGCGTCGGTGCCGCCCGGGACCACCACGAACGGCCAGATCCGCGTCACGGCCGGGCGTGGCACCCTCGCCACCCAGCAGGTTCCGATCACCCTCGGTGTCCCGGACTTCCGGCCGACGGACGCGTCGCTCTCGACGCACCGCGCGCCGTACTGGTTCACCGACAGCAAGTTCGGCATCTTCATCCACTGGGGCGTGTACGCCGTGCCCGCGTGGGCGCCAGTCGGGCAGCAGTACGCGGAGTGGTACTGGCAGAACCAGCAGGACCCGAACGGCGCGACCTACGCCTACCACAGGGAGAAGTACGGTGAGGACTTCACCTACGACGACTTCATCCCGCAGTTCACCGCGAAGAAGTTCGACCCGCGCACCTGGCTGAAGCTGGTCGCGGACGCGGGCGCCGAGTACTACGTCCTCACGTCCAAGCACCACGACGGATTCGCGTTGTGGGACACGAAGGTCAGCGACCGCAACTCCGTGAAGCTCGGCCCGAAGCGGAACATCATCGCCGAGCTGTTCGCGGCGTCCCGCAAGTACACGCCCCAGCTGCGCAACGGCCTGTACTTCTCCCTGCCCGAGTGGTTCAACCCCGACAACCCGTGGATGGGGCACGCGCCGCGCAACCCGTACACCGGCGCGCCGTTGCCCTACACCGGCTACACCGCCGGGAAGGACTTCGTCCGCGACTACCAGGCGCCGCAGGTGCTCGAGCTGATTTCGGGCTTCGACCCGGACGTCCTGTGGTTCGACATCGGCGGCGTCAACGACAGCCGGACCGTGCTCACGGAGTACTTCAACCACGCGAAGAACCGCAAGCGCCCCAAGGACGTCACCTACAACGACCGCGGCGGCATCCCCGACCACGACTTCACGACGCCGGAGTACACGACGTACCCGAACACCGTCGTCGCGAAGTGGGAGGCGAGCCGCGGCCTCGACCCGTTCTCCTACGGCTACAACCGCGCGACCCCCGACGACCGGTACATGACGGCGGAGGAGGTCGTCCGGACGCTCGTCGACATCGTGTCGAAGAACGGCAACTTCCTGCTCGACATCGGCCCCGACTTCGACGGCACCATCCCGGACGTCATGCAGAAGCACCTGCGGGACGCGGGGGCGTGGCTGAAGGTCAACGGCGAAGCCATCTACGGCACGACGTACTGGTCGCGGATGGCCCAGCTCGGCGACCTGCGGTTCACGGTGAAGCAGAACGAGGCGTTCTACGTGCATTCACTGGCGGCGCCGGGCAGCAGGCTGGTGGTCGACGCGCCGGTCCCGATCCGCAGCGGGGACCGGGTGACGATGCTCGGGTACCGCGGGAACCTGCACTGGACGGTGGAGAACGGCTCGCTGGTGATCGACGTCCCGGCCGCGGCCCGGCAGGCGGGCCGCTACGCGTGGGTGTTCAAGATCGCCTGGAGCTGAGCCGGGTCTTCAGAAGTCCGCGTTCTTGCCGATGTACAGCTCCGCGAACGCCGCCGCGGCCGCGGGCGAACCGAGCAGGCGACGCATCCGGGCCTCCGCGATGCGCGCCGCGAACGGGTTGTCGCCCGTGGCCGCGGTGTGGTGGAAGATGTCGGACAGCCACAGCGAAAACTCCTGGTACTGCCACACCAGTGGCAGGCACGCGGCGGAGTACCCGGCCAGCCGCGTGGCGTCGCCCGCGTAGAACGCCTGGTAGGCCTCGGCGAGCAGGAACGCATCGTGCAGGGCGAGGTTCATGCCCTTGGCCGCGATCGGCGCGACCAGGTGCGCCGACTCGCCCGCCAGGTGCAGCCGGCCGTGGGACATCGGCTCCACGACGTAGTTGTGCATGTCGAGGATCCGCTTCTCGAACAGCTTTCCTTCGGTGATCGGGCCGTCCGGCACCGAGAGCCGGGCCTGCAGCTCCGTCCAGACGCGCTCGTCGGGCCAGTCCGCTTCGGTTTCGCCCGCCGCGGTCTGCAGGTAGAACCGCGTCACGGTGGGCGTGCGGGCCATGTGGGCGCCGAACCCGCGCGGGTGGATGCCGAACAGCACTCCGTCGGCGGACGGCGGTGCTTCCGCGAGCAGGGCCAGCCAGCCGATTCCGTAGTCGTGGTGGGACTTCACGGTGGTTTCCGGCGGCAGGTACCCCTGCGTGACGCCGCGGGCGCCGTCGCAGCCGGCGACGAAATCGCAGTCGATCCGGTGTTCGCCCTCGGCGGTCCGGAACGTGACGGCGGGGGAGTCCGACGTCAGGTCGTGCAGCCGGACGTCGGAGACCTCGAAGACGGCCTCGCCGCCCGCATCGGTGTACTGCGCGACCAGGTCGGTCACCAGAAGCTGTTGCGGGTACACGAAATGGCGTTGCCCGGTGACGTCGCCGTAGCGGAAGGGGTGCCGCTGCCCGGCGAACCGGAACTCGAACTGCTCGTGCCGCGGTGCCTTCGCGACGAGCTGCTCGCCCAGACCGCGTTGTTCGAGCCCGCGGACAGCCCACTCCTCGATGAACCCGGCCCGCGGCCGCTGTTCGATGAACGCCCGGCTCTCCTGTTCCAGCAGCACGCAGCCGATCCCCGCGCGCCGCAGGAGGTTCGCCACCGTGAGCCCGGCCGGGCCCGCCCCCACCACGGCCACCGCCGTGCGCCTCGCCACCATGCGCCCGAGGGTAGCGCGAACCGGGCAAATCGTTCAGTAGAACTGACGCAAGACGGGCCACGCCGTCGACCACGGCTCGGTCAGCGTGCACAGCGAGAGCATGACGCCTTCTTCGTCGTTGTCGACGCCTTCGGCGTTGTGGTGCTTGGCCACCACCCGGCAGCCGGTGATCAGCCGCGACGCGGGCGAACCGCGCTCGAAGCTCCCGACGAGCAGCACCGGGCCGACCTGCCGGTCCGGCGGCGGGCCCCAGTCGGCGTAGGACATGTGCGGCGAGTACGGCTGGGGCAGCCCGCGCTCGGGACCGTAGCGCTCGAGCGCGCCCGCTTCCCCGTAGTTCCCGGCGAGGAGCACCGCGGTGTCCCGCTCGGTGGCCGGGATCCGCGCCCACGCGCCGGCGACCGTGTCGGCGAACCCCGGCCAGCCGACCTGCTCGCCGGGTTCCTTGTTGACCGCCAGCAGCGGACCGTTCAGGGCCGCCGCCGGCACCACCGGGAGTCCGGTGAGGACGGACACGGCCGCGCACACCACGGCCGCCGCGCCGGTGAGTACCCGCCGCGCGGTCCCGCCCCGGTCCAGCCACCGCAGCGCCGGTTCCGCGCCGAGCGCCACGAGCGGCAGCAGCAACGGCACCGAGTAGTACGGCTTCCCGCCGAGAGCCAGGAGTGTGACACACACCACCGGGTACGCGATCGCGAGAGCGCGGGCCCACCGCAGGGCGGGGTCACGCCACGGCCGCAGGAGCCCGGCGATCCACACGGGCACCAGCACGGGGGAGAGGTAGACCAGCTGCATCGGCACGAACAGGGCGCGGTTCTCGCCGCCGTCGTCGTCGCTGATCCCGCCGGCGACGGTGAGCATCGGCCAGCCGTGCGACGCCTGCCAGAGCACGACCGGCGCGGCGAGCACGGCGGCGATCCCGACGCCGGCCGCGAGCCACCACGTCCGCAGCACCCGGCGCGGGCCGGCGACGGCCACGCCGATGCCGAGCCCGGACAGCAGGAGCAGGACGAGCCACTTGTTCGCCATGCCGAGCCCCGCGGCGGCCCCGACGGCGAGCCACCACCGGCCGTCCCCGGTGCGCAGGAGCTTCAACCCGAACAGCGCGATCAGCGACCACAGCAGCACGTCGGCGGAGTTGGTGGCCAGCATGTGCGACACCACGAGGACGTACGCCGAGAGCGCCGTCGCGATCGCGGTGAACAGCTGCGCGCCGCGGCCGCCGCCGAACTCGCGGGCGATCAGCGCGACGACCACCACCGTCGCCATGCCGAGCAGGGTCGCGACCACGCGCAGCCCGGACGGCGTCTCGCCGAACACCGCCGTCGACGCGCGCGCGAGCCACGGCGTGATCGGCGGGTTGTCGACGTAGCCCCAGTCCGGCCGGTGGCCCGCCGCGACGAAGTACAGCTCGTCGCGGTGGAAGCCGTAGCGGCCGGACAACGCGGTCAGGATCACCGCCTGCGCGGCGACGACGAACCCCACTGGCAGCGCGGCGAACCGCGGCAGCTGTGCCGACCGGTCCGTCAGCTCGGACTCCCGAAAATCTCGCGCACGACCGGCCCCCATGGCAGTCTCCCCTCGGCGTGCCCGGATGGTACGCCGGTGATCATGCTTCCGGGAGCGCTCCGACGTATTCGCCGCCCGCGTCCGCGACGAGCTCGGCCACGGACTGCGCCCGGCGGATCGGGGTGAACCGGACGTCGCCGCGCTCGGTCACCGTGAAGCCGTGCACGGCCGGGCGCGGCAAGGTGTTGTAGGCGTAGTGCGCGCCGAAGTAATAAGCCCCGGTGTCGTGGGCGACGACCAGGTCGCCCGGCTCCAGCAGCGGCAGCGGCCGCTCTTTCGCCAGGAGGTCACCGGCGAAGCACAGCGGCCCGGCGATGTCCTGCGGCACCTCGGGTCCGGTCTTCGGGATGCCCGCGGCGTCGAGGGCGGTCAGCCGCAGCGGCCAGTGCTCCGGCTGGAGCACCGTGCGGGCCGCGACCTGCGCGCCCGCGTGCGTCACGGCGATCGGCCGCCCGCCCGCGACCTTCGTGTACTCGACGGTGCTGACGAGGAAGCCGTTCTTCGCCAGCAGGGACCGGCCGAACTCGGTGACGAACGTGTAGCGCCCGTCGGCGAGCGCGGGGACTTTCGCCAGCAGCGTCATGACGTAGTCGGCGTAGGTCGGGCCCGGGGCCTCGGAAGCGAAGTTCACCGGCAGGCCGCCGCCGAGGTCGAGGCTGGTGACCTGCCGGTACCCGGCCTCGGCGTTGATCTCTTCGGCGAGGGCGTGCACCGCGGCGACGCCGCCCGCCATCAGCTCCGGCGGGCAGCCCTGCGAGCCGACGTGGACGTGCAGCCGGGTCAGCCACGGCCGTCGCCGGAAGGCTTCGATGAGGAGATTCCGGTTTTCCTGCAACGGAATGCCGAACTTCGACGTCGCGGTCGCGGTGCTGGTGCCGCCGATCCGGCCCGCGCCGACCTGGGGGTTGATCCGCAGGCCGAGGACCGAGCGCGGGTGGTCGCCGGCCAGCGCGTCGAGCCGGGCCAGCTCCTGGAAGTTGTCGGCGTTGATCGCGGTGCCTTCGGCCAGGGCGTGCGCGAGCTCGGCGGTCGTCTTGGCGGGGGAGTCGAGGACGAGCCGCGGGCCGCGGATCCCGGCGGCCTCGGCGACCGCGGTCTCGCCCGGGCTCGCGACCTCGGCGTCGACCCCGAGGTCGGCGAGGTACCGCAGGACGGGCGCCAGGCCGCACGCCTTGGCGGCGACGGTGTGCTGGACGCGCCCGAGCGGCGCGAACGCCTTGGTCAGGTCTTCGACGGCTTCGCGGATCCCGGCGAGGTCGACGAAGCCGGCCATCGGGTCGAGGAGGTTCCGGTCCGCGGCGGCGGCCAGGGCGAGGAGCTTGCGGTCGGTGCGGTTCACGTCTCCAGTCTTGGGCCGCTTCGCGCGGGCGGTCCAAGACTTCGTCCCTCTCGATCTATAGGCCGGGCCTATAGTGGCTGGGTGGACCTGCGCCGATGGCACTACTTCGCCGTGCTCGCCGAGGAGATGCACTTCACGCGGGCGGCCGCGCGGCTGTTCGTGTCGCAGCCTTCCCTGAGCCAGCAGATCCGGGCGTTCGAAGCGGAGCTGGGGGTGGCGCTGCTCGACCGGTCGGGCCCGCGGTTCGCGTTGACGGAGGCGGGGCGCGTGGCGGCGGCGGAGGCGCGGGAGCTGCTCTCGCGCTTGGACCGGGCGCGCGGCGTGATCGTGGCGGCCGGCCGGGGTGACGCGGGGCGGCTGCGGATCGCGTACACGCGGTCGGCGCCGGGTCCGCTGGCCGGCGACCTGGTGGCGGCGTACCGGGCGGCTTTCCCGGAGGTGGAGCTGGCGTTGGAGACGGGCTGGACGAGCTTGAACCTGGCGCGGCTGGCGGCGGGGGAGATCGACGTGGGGTTCGTGCGGCCGCCGGTGGTCTCGCCGGGCATCGAAGTGGCGGTGATCGGTTCGGAGGAGGTGCTGCTCGCGGTGCCGTCGGGACACGCGCTGGCCCGGCGCCGCGGCCGGGTGCGGCGGGCGTGGATCGCCGCCGAACCGGTCGTGTTCTGGCCTCGGGAGAACGGCCCGGGCCAGTACGACGCGATCAGCGCGCAGGTTTGGCCGGGCGGGCTGCCGCGGATCGTCCGCGAGGAGCCGGAGGACGAGCAGCTGGTGCGCGCGGTCGCGGAGGGCGCCGGGATCGCGGCGGTCCCGGAACACCGGGCGCGGGGGTTGAAGCGCCGGGGGGTGGTGCTGCGACGGCTGGAGGAGCCGGTACCGGTGATCGATCTGGGGCTGGCCTGGCGCGCCGGGGTGGTGACGCCGGTGGTGCGGGCGTTCGTGGATTCGGCTCGCGGCGGCGCGGAGGCGTAGGCAGGGCTTACGCACCGAACGCCGCGTTGGGTGCGTGGGGCGCACCGGACGCCGCGTTGGGTGCGTGGGGCGCACCGAACGCCACATTGGGGCGCTCGGAGCCGACCGCCACTCGCGAGCATACGCCCGCGCGGGGTCCGCGACCGGGTGATCCACGTCGCCCGGTCGCGGGC
>NZ_JBFBBQ010000171.1:0-8121 GCF_040682775.1 Amycolatopsis sp. NPDC051106
TTTGGGTGTTTCGTCCCCCCCCCCCCCCCGAACGCCACATTGGGGCGCTGGAGACTCAGCCGAGGGCGGTCAGCAGGTCCGCGACCAGGTCACGGCCGTCTTCGATGCCGACCGACAGGCGCAGCAGATCCGCCGGGACCTGCAGGGTCGAGCCCGCCGTGCTCGCGTGGGTCATCTTGCCCGGGTGCTCGATCAGCGACTCGATGCCGCCCAGCGACTCCGCCAGGATGAACAGCTTCGTGCGGGACGCCACTTCCAGCGCCGCCTGCTCGCCGTCCGCGTGGCTGAACGAAACCATCCCGCCGAAGCGGCGCATCTGCTTCGCCGCCGTCTCGTGGCCGGGGTGCTCCGGCAGGCCCGGGTAGTAGACCTTCGCGACCTTCGGGTGCTTGACCAGCGCCTGCACGATCAGCTCGGCGTTGTCGCTGTGCCGCTCCATGCGCAGGGCCAGCGTCTTGATGCCGCGCAGCGTCAGCCACGCGTCGAACGGCCCGGGCACCGCGCCCGCGGCGTTGCGCAGGTAGAACAGCTGCTCGCGCAGCTCGTCCTCGTTCGTGATCACCGCGCCGCCGACGACGTCGGAGTGGCCGCCGAGGTACTTCGTCGTCGAGTGCAGGACGATGTCCGCGCCCAGCGAGAGCGGGTTCTGCAGGTACGGCGTCGCGAAGGTGTTGTCGACCACCAGGCGGGCGCCGGCGTCGTGCGCGACCCCGGCCAGCGCGGCGATGTCGGCGATGCCGAGCAGCGGGTTGGTCGGCGTCTCGCACCAGATCAGCTTGGTTTCGGGCCGGATGGCCGCGCGCACGTCGTCGAGGTCGGCCAGGTTGGCCACCGTGTGCTCGACGCCCCACAGGCTGAGCACCTTGTCGATCAGGCGGAACGTGCCGCCGTACGCGTCGTTGCCGAGCACCAGGTGGTCGCCGGGGCGCAGGGTACTGCGCAGCACCACGTCGGAGGCCGCCATGCCGGACGCGTAGGCCAGCGCGTGCCGGCCGCCTTCCAGCGAGGCCAGCGCCTCCTCCAGCGCCGAGCGGGTCGGGTTCGCGGTGCGCGAGTACTCGTAGTCACCCTCGCGGGTCCCGCCCACGCCGTCCTGCGCGTAGGTCGAGGTCTGGTAGATCGGCACGATCACGGCGCCGGTGCGGGGGTCTGGCTTCTGACCGGCGTGGATCGCGCGAGTCTCGAATCCCAGTACGGAGTAGTCGTCCACCATGGCGTAAGCGTACGGCGCGGCCCCGGCATTCCCGTCAGGTGGGACGGATCTCAATATCGCACCACCGGGCCGTGGGCTCGGACACCGCGAGCAGCAGCGTGACCACGGCCGGCGGGACCACCAGAGCCAGCGCGGCCAGCCCGCCCATCGCCAGGGAACCCGGACCGCCGAAGTCCGCGAAGGTGAGCCCGGCGGCCGCGAGGCCCGCTGACGTCAGCGTCGCGAGCAGCGCCGCCGAGCTCCCGGCGATGCAGCCGATCCGGCCGGCCGGCTGCCGGCGCAGCAGCAGGACGCCGCCGGGCAGCAACGTCGAGGCGAGCACGGCGTCGACCGCGGCGTGGACGGCGACGCGGCCGGCGTCACCGGGGAACCGGACGAGCGCGACGACGTCCAGCACGAGCCCGGCCAGGTAGAGCAGCCCACCCAACAGGGCGAGCACGGCGGCGGCGAGCGCCGTCCGGCCTTCGGTTCGGATCACGGTGGCCGACGATACGGTCGATCACGGTCCGTGACCGGCGCGGGTCACCAGCTCCGGGTCGAGTAGGCCTCCTGGCCGGCCCACATCGGCACGGCCGGCGTGCGGTAGCGCAAGTAGCGGAAGGTCGGCGGCAGGAACGCCAGGACCAGCACCAGCACCGCCAAGCCGGCCAGGCCCACCCGGTCGACCATCGCGAACCCGCCGTGGGTGAACATCGCGTCCGCGAACCGGGCCAGCGGTACGCCCACCGACAGCGGCTCCATCAGCAGCGCCCCGATGGCCAGCAGGGCACCCAGGCCGAGCAGGATCGCGCCCGCCGTCGCGCGGAACAGCGTCGTCAACGCGCCCAGCAGGAGCACGAGCCCGGCACCGAGGTAGGCGGCGAGGTCCACGAGCACCCAGCCCGGCAGGGCGCCGAGGCTGAATTCGGCCGGCATGTCCAGAAAGATCCGGACCGGTACATATCCCGCGGCAACGGCGGCGGCCAGCCCGAGCAGACCGGCGAGGATCGCCGTTAGTCCGGACGGCCGAGTCGATGAATACGAATGCGAACGTGACGCCGGATATCCGCGTGAACCGGTCACAACTCCCCCATCAGCAGAGCGGGACTACGGCGTTCACCCTAGTCGGGAAAGGGGGAAGTGACTCCGGAAGAGAACCGAATTCGGCCGGACGGCGGAACCCAAGATCATTTTCCTGCGGTAGCGGCAGAAATGCTGTCACGTGATCCGAATGGCCGGCGATACCGCACTGTTGTCCATTTCGGACAATTGCGCATCGGGCTGTGAATGCAGCGTGCCCCGGAGCCGAATGGGCTCCGGGGCACGCTTTGGTGTACTAGTTCACCACTGCTGTTGCTGCGGCGGCTGGCCGGGCTGGCCGAACCCGCCGCTGGGCGGTCCCTGCTGGCCCGGGGGCTGGCCCCAGCCCTGCGGCGGCTGCCCCGGCTGCTGCTGCTGCTGCGGGTAGCCCTGCTGCTGGCCGTACCCGCCCTGCTGCGGCGGCTGGCCCGGCTGCTGGAAGCCGCCGCTCGACGGGTTCGGCCCGCCCGGCTGGCCGTAGCCCGGCTGCTGGCCGTACCCCTGAGGCGGCTGTCCCGGCTGGCCGTAGCCCGGCTGCTGCCCGAACCCGCCCGGCTGCCCCTGCTGGCCCGGCTGACCGAAGCCACCCGGCTGCTGCGGGCCACCGAAACCACCCTGCGGCGGTCCGCCGAAGCCCTGCGGGCCGCCCGGCGCGGCACCGCCGCCACCGAGGCCGACGAACTGCCGCGTCGCCGGGATGAGCCCGAGCACGCCCACGATGAGGATCAGCACGCCGAGGATCAGCGGCGGGAGCCCGAGGCCGAAGGTGTTCCGCTCGGACGCGGAGGCCCCGGCCAACACACCGGCGTTCGGCGTCATGCCGATCTTGAGCAGCAGCGCGAAGATCGCGAGCAGCGCACCGCCCGCGACGATCGCGATCGGGACGAACTTCTTGAGCCCGCCCAGCTTGCCCACGAGCGCCAGTCCGACACCGCCGGCGAGGGAGATCAGCGCGCCCAGCAGGATCATGACCACGTAGAACCAGACCAGGCCCGGGCCGACGATCCCGGCGGCGTCGAGCGCCTTCTGGATCAGTTCTTGGTTCGGAGTGTCCCCGACGAGCGACGAGTAGTCGCTCGCGTCGCCCATGTAGTTGAAGGCGATGATCAGCGCGACCAGGCCCAGGAGAGCGACCACGCCGCCGGCGATGTAGCCGAACAGGCCGTTGCCCCCGGCCGACGGTCCGCCGAACTGCGGCGGCTGACCACCGAAGCCGGGCTGCTGGGGGCCGCCGAACCCGGGACCGCCGAAGCCCTGCGGCGGCTGGCCGGGCTGTCCCGGCTGGCCGAAGCCCGGCTGCTGCTGGCCGTACCCGCCCTGCTGGCCCGGCTGGCCGAAACCACCCTGCTGGCCGTAGCCGCCCGGCTGCTGGCCGAACGCCGCGGCCGGGTTGTCGGCCGCGCTCGGCGGCGGGGTGTACGGGATCGCCGGCGGCTGGGAGCCCGGCGGAACCAGCTGCGTGGAGTCCGCGACCGGGGCGTCGCCGCCGCCGGCCGGGTTCACCCACTGCGTCGCGTTCGCGTCGACCGGCGGCATCGCCTGGGTCGCGCCCGCCCCGCCGTCACCCGGGTGGCCCGGCTGGACGACCTGCGTCGGTTCGGGCGTCTCCCCGAACGGGGAACCGCCCTGGGGCTGGGCGGGCTGCACGACCTGGGTCGGTTCCGGGCTGCCGAACGGGTTGTCCTGCTGCGGCTGGGGGCCACTCGGCGGGCCCTGAGGTGGCTGGCCGCCACCCCACGGCTGGTTCGGTGGCTGCGGTGCACTCATGTGGGTCTTGAACCCCCTTGACGAGGACGCGAAAGTGTTCTATTTGCGCTCACGCTATCGGATCACCCGGCAGGGCGCTCGTAACGCCCCGGCCGGGTGCGCCGATCAGGTACTTTCACAGCTCCCGCTCAGCGACCGGCGAGGAAGCCCAGCAGGTCGTGGCGGGTGACGACCCCGGCCGGCTTGCCGTCGACCAGCACGAGCGCGCCGTCGGCACCCTCGAGCGCCGTCATCGCGGCACCCACCTGCTCACCGCCGCCGATGGTCGGCAGCGGCGGCGACATGTGCCGGTCGAGCCGGTCGGCCAGCTGGGCCTTGCCGGTGAACAGCGCCTCGAGCAGGTCACGCTCGTTGACCGCGCCGACGACCTCGGCGGCCATCACCGGCGGCTCCGCGCTGACCACGGGCATCTGGCTGACGCCGAACTCGGCCAGGATCGCGATGGCCTCGGCGACCGTCTCATTGGGGTGCGAGTGGACGAGGTTGGGCAGCGAGCCGCTCTTCTTCGTGAGGACGTCGGCGACCGTCGCGCCGGAGGAGTCGGGCGGCAGGAAGCCGTAGGAGGACATCCAGGTGTCGTTGAACACCTTCGTCAGGTAGCCGCGGCCGCCGTCGGGCAGCAGCACGACCACGACGTCGTCCTCGGTGAGCCGCTCGGCGAGCTTCAGCGCGGCCGCGACGGCCATCCCGCAGGAGCCGCCGACCAGCAGGCCCTCCTCGAGCGCGAGCCGGCGCGTGACCTGGAACGAGTCGGCGTCGGAGATGGGAATGATCTCGTCGGCGATGTTCCGGTCGTACGTGTCCGGCCAGAAGTCCTCGCCGACGCCTTCGACCAGGTACGGGCGGCCGCTGCCGCCGGAGTAGACCGAGCCCTCCGGGTCGGCGCCGACCACCTGCACGTGGCCGTCGCTGACCTCCTTGAGGTACTTACCGGTGCCGGAGATCGTGCCGCCGGTGCCGACGCCCGCGACGAAGTGCGTGATCTTGCCGTCGGTCTGCTTCCACAGCTCCGGGCCGGTGGAGAGGTAGTGGCTCTCGGGGTTCTGCGCGTTGGCGTACTGGTTGGGCTTCCAGGCGCCGTCGATCTCGCGGACCAGGCGGTCGGAGACGTTGTAGTAGGAGTCCGGGTGCTCGGGCGCCACCGCGGTCGGGCACACCACGACCCGGGCGCCGTAGGCCTTGAGGACGTTGCGCTTGTCTTCGCTGACCTTGTCCGGGCAGACGAAGACGCACTGGTAGCCCTTGCGCTGCGCGACCATGGCCAGCCCGACGCCGGTGTTGCCGGACGTCGGTTCGACGATCGTGCCGCCGGGGCGCAGCTCGCCGGAGCGTTCGGCCGCCTCGATCATGCGCAGCGCGATCCGGTCCTTGACCGAGCCACCCGGGTTCAGGTACTCGACCTTGGCCAGCACGAGCGGCTTGAGCCCCTTGGTCAACGAGTTCAGCTTGACCAGGGGGGTGTTGCCCACGAGGTCTGCGATGTGCTCTGCGTACTCCACGCCCGCCAGCCTAAACGGCCGACCGGTGGCGTTGTCCACTCGTGGGAAGACCCCGGCTCCGGGGGCCTCCGGGTGCGCGTCGGCGATGCCGGGCAGCGTCCGCGAGGCCGGGCCGCCCGGAGGAGATCGCCGGCAGCCACCAAGCTGCTCGTACCGGCCCGAGGGCCGCGTCAGGAATGGCGACCTTTCCTTGGTGCGACGATCCTATCGGCCCTCCGGTTTCCCCGGATCGGTCTTTCGTGTCAATTGCGACCACCCCGGCCGGTCGGGGATCGGGCGTTCTTCCCAGCCCGGCGGCCAGGTCCGGCGGAAGCCGTCTTGTGCTTCGGCGCCGGCCAGCCGGGCGGCGGACTTCGTCCCGAAATCGGCCGGACCTGCGAAAACGGCGCCATTGAAGCTGTCCCGGTCGCCATCGAAAACGGTTCCGCGAAAATCGGCGCGGCCGGCGAAATGCGCCTGGTTGAAATCCGCTTTGGTGCGGAATTCGGTGTCGCGAAACGAAGCGAGTTCGAGAAACCTGGTATCGAAGCACACGATCGACCGGATCGAGCAGTGGGTGAGGGTCAGCCCGACGAGCGTCGCCCCCGAGAAGTCGAGGTCGACGTCCGGCCAGAAGCCTTCGTTCGGTTGTTCGACGGAGCCCCGGCGCAGGTGCAGGTGCAGGATGCGCTGGGCGGTCTTGCGGACCTGCAGTTCCTCCGCGTTCTTCGCGTTGTTCTTGAACGGCATCCGCAGGTAGGCGCAGAGGACGTTGACGATGGTCTGCCGGTGCTCCGGGTACCCGCCGGCGAGCCGTTCCAGCGAGTACAGCCCGGCGAGCCGGACCGGCGCCTTGTCGCTGCCGAGCTGGTCGGCGGCCTTGCCGTAGATCTCGGTGATCCGGCGTTCGGTGGCGTCGTGGTCCTTCTGCGCGAGGTCCAGCTCGGCCGACCGCTGCCGCCGGGCGGCAAGCAGCAGCGCAGCCGCGCCGCCAGTGCCGACGACGATGTTCGCGGCGGTCTTCAGGGCATCGAGCCGGGCGGAGTCCTCGGGGTGCCCGCCGCCCAGGAGGGTGAGCAGCAGGGTGGCCGCGACCCCGGCGACCACCAGCAGCCCGGCTCCCCACAGCACGATGGTCCTGGTCCGCAGCACTCGCTCCAGCTGGTTCCCCACGGGGTGATCCTGCCAGCCGGCTGTTGCGTTGGTCGCGTTCGGCTTTGCCCGGAGCGTGGTTCACGGCACACTAGTGAGCAACCGCTTAGCCGCTTAGCTCGCGATACGAGGATGTGTCACGTCATGTCTGAAGCCGTCATCGTCTCCACCGCTCGCTCGCCGATCGGCCGCGCCGGGAAGGGCTCGCTGGTCAGCATGCGGCCCGACGACCTCACCGTGCAGATGGTCCAGGCGGCGCTGGCCAAGGTGCCGCAGCTCGACCCCGCCGACATCGACGACCTGATGCTGGGCTGCGGCCTGCCGGGCGGCGAGTCCGGGTTCAACATGGGCCGCGCGGTCGCCGTCGAGCTCGGCTACGACCACCTGCCCGGCTGCACCGTCACCCGCTACTGCTCGTCCAGCTTGCAGACCACCCGGATGGCGTTCCACGCGATCAAGGCCGGCGAGGGCGACGTCTTCATCTCGGCTGGCGTCGAGACCGTCTCGCGGTTCGCCAAGGGCAGCTCGGACTCCTGGCCGGACACGCACAACCCGCTGTTCGCCGACGCCGAGAAGCGCACCGCCGCGACCGCCGAGTCCGGCACCGACAGCTGGACCGACCCGCGTACGTCCGGGGACGTCCCGGACGTCTACATCGCGATGGGCCAGACCGCGGAGAACCTCGCGCGGCTGAAGGGCGTCACGCGCGAGGACATGGACGAGTTCGGCGTCCGCTCGCAGAACCTCGCCGAGAAGGCCATCGCCGACGGGTTCTGGGCCAAGGACATCACCCCGGTGACCCTCCCGGACGGCACGGTCGTCTCCAAGGACGACGGCCCGCGCGCCGGCGTCACCCTGGAAGGCGTTTCGGGCCTCAAGCCGGTGTTCCGGCCGGACGGCCGCGTGACGGCGGGCAACTGCTGCGCGCTCAACGACGGCGCGGCGGCGCTGGTCATCATGTCCGACACGAAGGCGCGCGAGCTGGGCCTGACGCCGCTGGCGCGGATCGTGTCGACCGGCGTGACGGGTCTTTCCCCGGAGATCATGGGCTACGGGCCGGTGGAGGCGTCCAAGCAGGCGCTGTCCCGCGCGGGCCTGTCGATCGGCGACATCGACCTCGTCGAGATCAACGAGGCGTTCGCGGCGCAGGTCATCCCGTCGTACCGCGATCTGGGCATCGACCTGGACCGCCTGAACGTCAACGGCGGCGCGATCGCGGTCGGCCACCCGTTCGGCATGACGGGCGCGCGCATCACGTCGACGCTGATCAACTCCCTGCAGCACCACGACAAGCAGTTCGGCCTGGAGACGATGTGCGTGGGCGGCGGCCAGGGCATGGCGCTGATCATCGAGCGCCTCTCCTGAGACCCCGGCCCATGCGCCCCAATGTGGCCTTCGGTGCGTTGAACGCACCGAAGGCCGCCGACTTCCGTGTACAAAACGTCTATAATC
>NZ_JBFBBQ010000172.1:0-8055 GCF_040682775.1 Amycolatopsis sp. NPDC051106
GGCGGCGGCCCCCCACAACACCCATCCCACCCCCCTTAACCCGCCCCCGGCAGGGACCAACCCCCCTGCCGGGCGCGTCCGTTCGGCTGAACCGCCGGCCCGCGCGGGTCGTGAGTGAGAAACAGGGGTGGCACACTGTTTCTCACTCACGGAAACGGGACCGCGTCCGGCGCGCACGTGGTGCCTTCGGCCGGCGCCGCCAGGTCGGTCAGGTACCGCGTCACAGCTGCCGAGGCGCACGCGCTCGGTGCGTCCAGCGAAGTGTGGCCGTACCCGTCGACGACCAGCACCCGGCCGTCGCCCAGCTCGGCCGCCGTCGCTTGGGCGTTGTGCAACGGCGTCGCGGGGTCGAACCGGTTGTTCAGCACCAGGACCGGGTTCTTCCGCGCCCGGTTCCACGGCCCCGTGTAGCGATCGGAGTCGTGCGCGGGCCAGCCCACGCACTGGGCCATCGAAAACACCGAGCCCAGCCCGAAATACGGCTGACGCGCACTCTCACGAGCCGCCAGCGCCGCGTAGTCCGCCGGCGAGGACGGGTTGTCGCTGTCGACGCACTGGACGGCCAGGAACGCGGCGGAGTGCGTCGGCACGTACGGGTCGAGCACCGGCGCGGCGGGGCCGGAATCCGACGGCATCGCGGAAAGGGTCTGCGCGAGCCGTTTCCACCGCCCGGACTGGTACAGCGCGCTGTCGACGGTCTTCATCAGGGAGCCCACGCCCGTGGTGCGCGACGCCCGCGCGAAGACCCCGGCGAACTTCGCCTTCGGGTCACCGCCGGAGAACACGCACTTCGGCCCGGCCGCGGCGCACACGGCGAAGAACTGGTCCAGCTCCTGCTGCTGCGCCCCGGCGACGTCGGCGCGGACGTCGACCGGCTGCTTCTCCTGCCCCGGCTTCCCGGTGGCGTTGGCGACCAGGTCGAGCGTGCCGTCGAGGGTCATCGCGCGGACCTTGTCCGGGAACAGGTTCGCGTACGTGCCGCCCAGGTAGGTCCCGTAGGAATAGCCGTAGAAGTTGAGCGCGGTGTCGCCGACGGCTTGGCGCAGCAGTTCGAGGTCGCGCGCCACGTTCGCCGTCGACAGGTGGCTCAGCAGCGCACCCGACCCGGCCGCGCACGCCTTCCCGGGCGCCGCGCTCGCCGCGAAGAACGCGTCCGGCTGCCGCAGCGGTGAACCCGGCGCGGGCGCGTGCTCGGCGCCGGGACAGCTGATCGGCGTGGACCCGCCGATCCCGCGCGGGTCGAAGCTCACCAGGTCGAAGCGGGCCCGCACCTCGGCGGGGTAGCGGTCGGCGAACCGCGTCAGCTCGCCGACGCCGTCCGTGCCCGGGCCGCCGAAGTTGAAGAACAGCGAGCCGAGCCGCCGGCCCGGGTCACCCGCCGGCAGCCGGATCACCGAGAGCGTGAGCGCGGTGCCCTTCGGCTCGCGGTAGCTCAGCGGCACGGACGCGGCCGCGCACTGGAACTTCCCGTGGCACGACGTCCAGCGCAGCACCGGCACCGCGGCGCCGTTCGTGCCCATCGCGGGCGGGGCTTCCGGTGCGGCCTCGGATGGTGACGGGGGAACGGGCGCGGCCTGGGGCGTGCTGCAGGCGGCCAGCACGAGCAGCAGAGCGGCGAGGAGCGGCTTCACGCGCTCAATTCCGCCAGGACGGCGTCGGTGTAGCGCGGCCAGACCTCGGCGGCCCACGGGCCGAACGCGCGGTCGGTCAGCGCGACGCAGGCCGCGCCCGCGTCCGGGTCGACCCAGAGGAACGTGCCGGACTGCCCGAAGTGCCCGAAGGTGCGCGGCGAGCTGGCCGAGCCGGTCCAGTGCGGGCTCTTGTGGTCGCGGATCTCGAAGCCGAGGCCCCAGTCGTTGGGCTTCTGGTGCCCGAACCCGGGCAGCACCCCGGACAGGCCCGGGAAGACGACGTTCGTCGCCTCGGTGACGGTGGCGGGGTCGAGCAGCTTGGGTGACTGCAGTTCGGCGGCGAACGCGACCAGGTCGTCCACAGTGGACACCGCGCCGGACGCGGGTGAGCCGTCGAGGGTGGTGTTCGCCATGCCCAGCGGCGCGAACAGCGCTTCGGCCTGGTACTGCGCGAACGGGATGCCGGAGTGCTCGGCCAGCGCGTCGGCCAGCTGCTCGAACCCGGCGTTGGAGTAGAGCCGCCGCGTGCCCGGCGCGGCCATGGCCTTGTGCGCGTCGAAGGCGAGCCCGGAGGTGTGGGCGAGCAGGTGCCGCACGGTCGAGCCCTCGGGGCCGGCCGGGGTGTCGAGCTCGACGACGCCCTCTTCGACCGCGATGAGCGCGGCGTAGGCGGTCAGCGGCTTGCTGACCGAGGCCAGCCGGAACGTCCGCGCGGTGTCGCCGTGGCGGCCCACGACGGTCCCGTCCGCGGACACCACGGCCGTCGCGGCGTTGTCCACCGGCCACTCGTCGATCAGGCGCACGCTGTCCATGCGCTCCACCCTACGAAACGAAGGCCCCCGCACCGGTGTCGGGGACCGGTGCGAGGGCCTTCGCGGGGTGTTCGTCAGGCGTCGAGGTCGGTGGCGACCAGCTGGGCGACCGCTTCCACGGCCTCCTCGGCGCCCTCGCCCTCGGCGCTGATGACGACCTCGTCGCCGTACCCGGCGGCGAGCGTCATCAGGTTGAGCACGCTGCCGGCGGCCACCGGGCTCCCGCCGGCCTTGGCGATCTGCACCGCGACGGGTTGCGCCGCGGCCGCCTTCGCCACCAGCGCGGCCGGCCTGGCGTGCAGGCCCACCTTGCTCGCCACGGCGACGCGTTTCTCCGGCATGTTCGTCCTCTCCCTATGGGGTTTCGTCGGTTGCGATGTTACTTCGCGGCGGTGGCCTCGAGGTCCGACTGGATCGAGTCGTCCTCGCGGCCCGGCGTGCGCAGGTTCCACTTGGTGATGGCGAACCGGAACACGACGTAGTAGATCACCGCGTAGACCAGGCCGATCGGGATCAGCAGCCACGGCTTCTGCGCGGCCGGGGCCCCGAGGTTCAGCAGGAAGTCGATCCCGCCCGCCGAGAAGTTGAAGCTCTGGTGGATGCCCAGCGCGTTGCAGATCGCCAGCGAGGTGCCGGTCATGATCGCGTGGAAGAGGTACAGCGGCCACGCGACGAACATGAACGAGAACTCGATCGGCTCGGTGACACCGGTGAGGAACGAGGTCAGCGCCGCGGAGATCATCACACCGCCGACGATCTTCTTCTGCGCCGGACGCGCGGTCTGCCAGATGGCCAGGGCCGCGGCGGGCAGCGCGAACATGAAGATCGGGAAGAAGCCGGTGGTGAAGGCGCCCGCCGTCATCTTGCCCGCGACGAAGTTGTTGATGTCGCCGCCGTCGAAGATGAACCACACCGGCACGTTCAGCAACTGGTGCAGACCGACCGGGATGAGCAGGCGGTTCAGCGCGCCGTAGATGCCGCCACCGACGATCGGGGACGAGGTGACCGCGTCACCGACGGACTCGATGCCGCTGTTGACCCAGTGGAACACGAGGCCGAAGAGCACGCCGAGGATCAGCATCACGAGGGCGGTGATGATCGGGACGAACCGGCGGCCGCCGAAGAACGCCAGGTAGGCGGGCAGCTTGATGCGGTGGTAGCGCTGCCACAGCAGTGCGGCGACGATACCGACGACGACACCGGCGAGTACCGAGTACGGCCAGTTGATCGGGGCGAGCTCGGTGGAACCGGCCTTGTACTTCGGCAGGTCCTTCAGTGGGGCGAAGACCTGGATGACGGCGGTGAAGACGAAGAAGCCGACGACCGCGGCGACACCGGTCGAGCCGTCGCCCTTCTTGGCGAAGCCGACCGCGATACCGACCGCGAACAGCAGCGGCAGCCAGTTGAACAGCGTGCCACCGGCGGCCGCGAGGACCGAGGCGACCTTGTTCCAGCCCAGGCCGTCCTTGCCGAGCATGTCGTCCTGCCCGAACCGCAGCAGGATGCCCGCCGCAGGGAGCGTGGCGATGGGAAGCATGAGGCTACGGCCGAAGCGCTGAAGACCGGCGAGGCCTCCGCCGCTCTTCTTCGTCGCCCCCTCCGCGGTGGTGGAGCTCATCTGGATCCTCCATAGTGGGGTGGTTGACCGGGCTCCGGGGTGTTCCGGTCCAACTGCATGGTCACCTGGTAGTGATCTCCCCGGTACCAGGACGTGATGTCTTCGATCGGGTCGCCGTTGGCGCTGGAGACCCGCCGGAACACGAGCAGGGGACTGCCGGCACGCATGCCGAGCAGCCGGGCCGTCTCGCGGTCCGCTCCTTCGGCCCAGACCGTCTGCCACGCCTGGTCGGGACGCACGTCGTACGTCTCGGCCAGCTGCGCGTAGATGGACTGGGTCAGATCGAGCTCGAGCAGGCCGGGAGCCCGGCCCGCGTGGTACCAGCCGCGTTCGACGGCCAGGGGCACGCCGTCGGCGTGGCGCAACCGCACGAGGTGGTGTGCGGGGGCGCCCTCGGTCAGGCCGAGAGCGTGCGCCGAAGCGGTCGGCGGGACCTCGGTGGCCGCCGAGACCACTTCGGTCGTCGGGGTCAGCCCGCGCCGGCGCATGTCGTCGGTGAACGACATCAGGTAGAGCTGCAGCTCCATCCGCCGGGCCGCGGTGAACGTGCCCTTGCCGCGGACCCGGGCGAGCAGGCCTTCCTCGACCAGCTTGCCGATCGCCGATCTGACCGTGAGCCGCGACACGCCGTAGCGCTGGGCGAGCTCACGTTCCGACGGGATCGGCGCACCCGGCGGGAGTTCCCGTTCCACCGTGCGGCGGAGGATCTCCCGCAGCTGGGCGTGCTTGGGCGTGGGCCCGTTGACGACCCGGTCGGGTGGCGGGACGTGCGCTGCCGCGCTCATCGGCGTCACCCTCCTCGTTCTCGCGTCACCGGGGGACCGGTGCTCGCGTCCGGCCCGGAACATTGGTACGTTCCGGTCTAGACCAATGATCTGATGGGGCAGGATGCTCCGCCGTGCGGACGGGTGTCAACCACCGTTATCCGTTCGTGGCCCGCGGCGGGGTGCATGCCGACGAACGGCGTAGTACAGGTGGACACGCGGTTCGCGTCAGGTTGGGAACAAACAGTGATCAAGGAGACCGCGATGGCGGATGACAGGCCCGAAAAGATCCTCGCCGCACTCGGCGGCACGGAGAACCTCACCGAGATCGAGGGCTGCATCACGCGGCTGCGCTGCGAGGTCGAGGACATGAGCCTCGTCGACGAGGCGGCGCTGAAGAAGGCCGGCGCGATGGGCGTGGTCAAGATGGGGTCGTCGGCCCTGCAGGTGATCGTCGGGCCGGAGGCGGACACGATCGCCAGCGACATCGAGGACCTGCTGTGAGCCTGGAGATCCTCAGCCCGGTCGCCGGGCGCGTGGTGCCGATCACCGAGGTCCCGGACCCGGTGTTCGCCCAGGCCATGGTGGGCCCGGGCATCGCCGTGCAGCCCGCGGGCGGCCGGTCGGACGCGGTCGCGCCGGTCGACGGCACCGTCGCGACGCTGCACCCGCACGCCTACGTCGTCGCGACCGAGGACGGCAAGGCCGTGCTGGTCCACCTCGGGATCGACACGGTCAAGGAGAAGGGCGAAGGCTTCACGCTGCACGTCGTCAAGGGCGAGCAGGTGCGGGCCGGCCAGCCGATCGTCAGCTGGGACCCGGAGGCGGTCACCGCGGCGGGCTACTCGGCCATCGTCCCGGTCGTCGCGCTGGACGCCTCGGCGGACGTGCTGTCCGGTTTGGACGCCGAGCGTGACGTCGTCGCCGGTGACCGGTTGTTCGGCTGGGACGCCTGAGTCACTTCTGTCACACGAAGGGGCCCTTGCGGACGACGACCGTCCACAAGGGCCCCTTCGGCGTACGCCGGCCCGTCAGCCGGTGACGACCTTCCCGTTCTCGACCTTGACCGCCACCGACGGCAGCGGCTTGTTCGCCGGGCCCTGCTTGACCTCCCCGGTGAGCGCGTTGAAGACCGAGCCGTGGCAGGGGCAGACGAGGTCGGCGCCCTTCGGGGTGACCGTGCAGCCCTGGTGCGTGCAGATCGCACTGAACGCGGCGCAGGCCGATTCGGACGTCCGGGCCACGATGACGTCGGAGCCGTCCGGGGCCTTGGCGGCCTTCGCCTGCCCGACCGGGACGTCGGCGAGCGCGACCAGCGGGGTGCCGGCGGCGATCGGCGCCTGCGCGGTGCCCGGCTTGGCGTCGTCCGAAGAACTGCACGCGGAGAGCGCGACGGCGCCGACGGCGGCACCGGCGACGGCGGCACCCGTGGTGAGGACGGTGCGGCGGGAGTGGGTTTCGGCAGTCATGCCCCACTAAACGAGATCGACACCGCATCGGTTCAATCCGCGGTGAACCGGATGGGTCCTCGTTCCGTGTATGTACCCGAGTGGGTGTGGAGTGGAGGACAGATCATGGTGAATTGGGTTCTGCGCATCGTCGTGGCGGCCGCGTTGCTGGGCTCGGCGGGCGTGCACTACTTCCTGTGGACCGAGGACTACCCGGGCATCGTCGGGCCGTTGTTCCTGCTCGACGCGATCGGCGGCCTGGTCCTCGCGATCGCGGTGCTGGCCTGGCGGCACTGGCTGCCCGCGCTGGGCGCGGTCGGGTTCGGGGTGCTGACGCTCGGCGCGTACGTGCTCGCCGCGACCGTCGGGTTCGCCGGGAACCACGACCAGTTCAACAGCCAGCCCGAGTACTGGGGCGTGATCACCGAGGCGGTCTGCATCGTCGGTGGCCTGGCCCTGCTGTTCGTGAAGGACCGGCGTCGAGTCACGGCCTGAGTTCGTGGGAGAGGTCGCCGAAGACGCGCTGATGCGCGCGCTGCACGAGGAACACGCGGGCGCGCTGTGGTCGTACGCGCTCCACCTGACCTCGGGCGACCGGATCCGGGCCGAGGACGTCGTCCAGGAGACGCTGCTGCGCGCCTGGCGGTCGACGGCGGTGCTGGACCAGTCGCAGGGCTCGGCGCGGGCGTGGCTCTTCACGGTCGCCCGGCGCATCGCGATCGACGGCTGGCGCTCGGCGTCGGCCCGGTCGGAGGTGGTGACCGACCGGCCACCGGAGCGGGCGGTCGGCGACGGGACCGACCGCGCGGTGCAGGGCTGGCTGGTCGCCGAGGCGCTCGCGGAGCTGTCCGAACGGCACCGCGAGGTGCTCGTGCTGTGCTACTTCCAGGGCTATTCGGTAGCGGACGCGGCCTCGCGGCTGGGCGTGGCCGAAGGGACGGTCAAGTCGCGCACGCACTACGCGTTGCGCGCGCTGCGCCTGGTGCTCGAGGAGAGGGGGGTGACCCAGTGAGCGAGGACCCGTTCGCGACGTTCGACGCGGCGTACGTCCTCGGGGCGCTGTCCCCCGAGGACCGGCAGCGCTTCGAGCAGCACTTGCGCATGTGCGACCGGTGCGCGGCCTCGGTGCGGGACATGGCGGGGCTGCCCGGGCTGCTGGCCCGGGTGGACGCTCCGGCTGTGCTGCCGGACGCGGGCCCGCCCCCGCCGGACCTGCTGCCGACGGTGCTGCGCCGCGTCCGGCGCGGCCGCCGGATCCGGCTCGCGGTGACGTCGGTGTCGGCCGCGGTGGCGGTCTCGGCGTGCGTGGCGCTGGCGGTGGTGGCGTCGTGGCCGGCGTCTTCCCCGCCCCCTTCGATCGCGATGACGGCCTTGGGCCAGTTCCCGGTCCGCGCGGACGCCCGCCTGGACGCGTTCGAGTGGGGCACGCAGGTCGACATGTCGTGCAGCTACACGGGCGGCCGCAGCGGTGGCGACTACATCCTGGTGGCGATCGCGCGGTCGGGAACGGAAACCCAGCTGGCGACGTGGAAGGCGGTCCCGGACAACACGGCCCGCATCGTGATCGGCACGGCTTTGAAGCGCACCGACCTGGCGGCTTTGGAGGTGCGCGGGGGAAGCGGGCGGGCGCTGCTGCGGTTGACCTTGTGACGTGACTTCGCGAAGGGGTGGTGGGGGGGGGGGGGGGGGGGGGGGGGGCCCCCCCCCCCAGATGATGAACAAAAAACAAATGATACCCAAACACCAACCCCCCCCCCCCACCCGCGCGCCCCCCCCCCCCCC
>NZ_JBFBBQ010000173.1:0-7941 GCF_040682775.1 Amycolatopsis sp. NPDC051106
GCCCGGTCCCATTCCGAACCCGGAAGCTAAGCCTGATAGCGCCGATGGTACTGCAACCGAAGGGTTGTGGGAGAGTAGGACACCGCCGAACTTACGTTGGGGAAGGGCCTGGGCCCGGTTGAGACGCGAGTCTCCCGGCCTAGGCCCTTTTCTCATGCCCACATCCACTCCACACACCCGATCCGACCGCCTGGGTACGCGAGCCGACCCTCTGGGTACGCGAGCCGACGGTCCGGGTATGTGTGTCGTCCGTTCAATCACGCGAGTTCCGCCTTCAATCACGCGAGTCACGTCCCTGATCACGCGAGTTGGCTCGTCAATCACACCGGCCGACCCTGCCAGCCTCCGGTGCCGGCGCGACTCGGGGCGGAACTCGCGTGATCCGAGCCGGAACTCGCGTGATTGAAGCCGGAACTCATGGCCGTAGCCGGCCGGGCTTGTGCTCGCCCGGGCATCTCGCGTGATCGAGGGGGCATCTCACGTGACTGGAGGGGCATCACGTGTGATTGGAGGGACGACACACATACCTGGAGGGTCGAGTCGCGTACCCAGGGAGTCGGGTCGCGTGCCTGGAGGGTCGGGGTGAGGGGCGGGTGGGATGGAGAAGGGGCCGGGAGCGGAGCTCCCGGCCCCTGGGGGTACGGACGAAGTGGGTTGCTGAGGTGGGTTACTTCAGGGCGGAGCCGGCCTGCCAGTCGGCCCAGGACTTGGACCAGTCGCCGTACAGGTCCCACACCGGGAGCTGCGGGCCGCCGGAGTTCGTCACCTCGACGACGTCGCCGAGGCCCATGTTCTGGAAGAACCACTCGGCGTTCGCCGCGTTCAGGTTGATGCAGCCGTGCGAGACGTTCGAACTTCCCTGCTGCCCCACGCTGTTCGGGTTCTCGTGGACGAACTCGCCGTCGTTGGAGATCCGCTCCGAGAACTTCTCGTTCGAGCGGTACGCCTTCGGGTCCGGCGGGCAGACGCCGTACGTGCACGAGTCCATAGTGTAATTCGCCTGTTTGTCCGAAATGACGTGCGCGCCCAAATGTGTCGGGGTCGCGTCCTTGCCCATCGAAATCGGCATGGACTTCACCATCGCGCCGTTGTGGAAGATCTGCATCTGCTCGGTGTTCCCGTCCGCCTTCGCGATCCAGGAATCGTGCACCTTGTACGTCTCCGTGCGGTCCTCCGCGCCGAAGACGCCGTTGCCGAAATCGACGCCGTAGATCTTCGCCGTCACCTTCAGCGTCGTGCCGGCCTTCCAGTACTCCTTCGGCCGGTAGTGGACGTTCGAGTCATCGATCCAGTACCAGCTGCCGTCCTGCTTCGGCGTCGACTCGACCGTCAGGGCCTTCTCCACCGCCGCCTTGTTCTTCACGGCGATCTTCCCGAAGCTGAACACGATCGGCTGCCCGACGCCGACGCCGGTGCTCGCCACCGCGGACGGTGCCGGGATCAGGTTGGCGTTCGCCTGCTTCTTCGGCGCGATCGTGCTGATCTGATTGTCCTGCTCGACCGCCTTGCCGTCGGCGCCTTGGGCGTGCGCGACGATCTTGTACGTCACGCCGTAGCCGAGCGGCTCGGTGGACGTCCAGCTCGCGCCGTCGTCGGCCAGCTTGCCGCCGACCTTGTTCCCCTTCGCGGTGTTGGTCACCGTGACGTCGAGGAGCTTCCCGTTGGCGGCCTTGACGACGATGGGCGTCGCCGGGTTCACCCCCGTGCCGCCCGCGGGCTCGAACGACACGGCGACCGGGGTCGCCGAAGCCGACGCGGAACCGGACACGGGCGCCCCACCGCCGGGTGAGCCGCCGTCGTCACCGGACGAGCAAGCGGAAAGCAGCAGTGCTCCGGCGAGGATTCCGGCCACCGAAAGTAAAGTCTTCTTGGGGGGCATATTGTCTCTTTTTTGGGAATTGGGGTCGGCGGGCATTCATCATCAAAACTACGCGATAGCGATGACGTTCTTCCCGGCGGATCGGTGCATCCGCGTGACGCGGATCACGTGACGACGAGGCCCGGTGCCCCGTAGAGTCCCGGCCCGCTCACCGAAATCCCGTCGAGGAACTCCCGTGCGGCCGAGTACGCCTCTTCCGCCAGTGCTTCGGTGTGCCCGAAATCGAGCGGGTTCACACGTACCGGCGCCGGCCCCGGCAGGTACACCACGGGCACCTTCGAGGCCGCGAGCGGCGCTTCCAGCACGGCCTGGTTCCGCATGCTGATCATCGCGGTGAACATCATCACCTCGGCGAACGTCCGCGGCGCTCCTGGCAGCTTCCCCGGGAACGCGCAGTCGAGCACCACCAGCGACCGCGCGCCCATCGCCAGCGCCTGCCGCATCGGCACGTTCGCGACGAGCCCGCCGTCGTAGAGCAGCCGCCCTTCGTGCTCCACCGGCGGGAAGATCCCCGGGATCGCGCAGCTCGCCAGCAACGGCTCGAGCAGCCGGCCGGTCCGGATCAGCAACGGCTCGGCCGTGTCGACCTGCGTCGTGACGACGCCGAGCGGCAGCACCAGGTCCTCGAAGCGGGTTTCGGCGCCGAGGTGGCCGGCGATGATCGTCGTCAGGCCGCTGTTGGGGAACAGGTGCGTCTTGCTCTGCGTCAGCGTCCGGACGCGGCTCAGCACGCCGCCGGGGAACGCCTCGGCGCGTGTCATGTGCGCCCAGATTCCGTGCAGGCGCGCCAGGGCGTCGTTGCCGGGCAGGGCCAGCACGGCCGCGTTGAGCGAGCCGACCGACGTGCCCGCCACGAGGTCCGGCGTGAGACCGGCTTCGGTGAGCGCGCGCAGCATGCCGACCTGCATGGCACCGAGGCTGCCGCCCCCGCCGAAGACGAACCCGATCGGCCGGGGAAGATCCGCGAGACTCATACCGCCGAATGTAGTAAGCCCGGCTGTCGCAGGTCGTGCCGCCCGGGGCGACCGCGACGCTCGGGTCAGGGGATCCGCTCGGGCTCGCGTTCCGGCTCGGCGGCCAAAGCCTTCCGCTTCTTCATGCGCAACAGGAAGAACACCCCGGCCGCCGCGAGCACGCCGACCGCGATCAGGCCGCCCGTGCTCACCGCGCCTTCGATCCGCTTCGCCGCCTCGCCCAAGGCCGCGCCGATGCTGATGTGGAGCAGGGACCAGCAGAACGCCCCGGCGGCGGCCGCGGGGAGGAAACGCCGGAACGGCAGTCCGGACGTTCCCGCCGCGGCCGGGGTCAGCGTGCGGATCACCGGCAGGAACCGGGCGAAGAACACCGCCCACGCGCCCCGGCGCTCGAGGACCGAGGTCGCCTTGTTCCACGCTTCGAGGCCGTACTTGCGGATCAGCTTCGTCTCGCGCAGCCGGGGGCCGAACCGCCGGCCGATCAGGTAGCCGAGGGCGTCGCCCGCCGTCGCGCAGAGCGTGACCACCAGCCACAGGACCAGGAACCGGGGGAGGGTGTTCGCCGTCGTCGCGGCGACGAGCAGCCCGGACTCGCCGGGGGCCAGGAAACCGAGCCCGATCGTGCACTCGGCGAAGACCAGGCCGCCGGTCGCCGCGACGAGCCCCGGTTCCGGGAGTCCTTGCAACCAGCTGAGGAGGTCCGAAACCAGGGCCATGCGGCCACTTTACCGATCCTTTAAGGATGGTGGGGTGACGTGCGTCACCGCGCCAGCAGCGACGCGGCTTCCTGGGCGGCCGGGCCTTCGGCGGCCAGGTGCGCCAGGTTCTCCGGCAGCTCCTCGCCGCGGTGGGCCTTGGTCTGCGCGTAGAGCCGTCCCGCGCGGTACGACGACCGGACCAGCGGCCCCGCCATCACCCCCGCGAAGCCCATCGCCTCCGCAGCCTGAGAGTGCTCGACGAACTCCTCCGGCTTCACCCACCGATCCACCGGGTGATGCCGCGGCGACGGACGCAAATACTGCGTGATCGTCAAAATCTCGCAGCCCGCGTCCACCAGGTCCTGCATCGCCGGAGCGACCTCGTCCGGGGTCTCGCCCATACCCAGGATCAGGTTCGACTTCGTCACCAAACCCGCTTCACGTGCGGCAGTGATGACCTCGAGGGACCGTGCGTACCGGAACCCGGGACGGATCCGCTTGAAGATCCGCGGCACCGTCTCCACGTTGTGCGCCAGAACTTCCGGCCGCGAGCCGAAGACCTCGGCCAACTGCGCCGGGTCGGCGTTGAAGTCCGGAATCAGCAACTCGACACCGGTACCCGGGTTCAGGTCGTGAATCTGCCGGACGGTCTCGGCGTACAGCCACGCCCCACCGTCAGCCAAATCATCACGAGCAACACCGGTGACCGTCGAATACCGCAGACCCATCGCCTGAACGGACTCCGCGACCTTCCGCGGCTCCGTGCGGTCCAAAGCAGCGGGCTTACCCGTGTCGATCTGACAGAAATCGCACCGCCGGGTGCATTGGTCCCCACCAATGAGGAACGTGGCCTCCCGGTCTTCCCAGCATTCGTAGATGTTGGGACAACCCGCCTCTTCACACACCGTGTGCAGACCCTCGCGGCGCACGAGACCCTTGAGTTCGGTGAACTCCGGCCCCATCCGCACCCGCGTCTTGATCCACGGCGGCTTCTTCTCGATCGGCGTCTCACTGTTGCGGACTTCCAGACGCAGCAGCTTCCGGCCTTCAGGCGCAGCACTCACGCCCTCAACCGTACGCCCGTCCGGGCTACGCGGGATCGGGGGTGACCTGGGTCAACTTCGCCGTCAGCTCCCACAGCGCGGACCCCAGCGACTCACTGCGCGCGGCGGCCACCGCGCGCACCGCGACCGGGTGACCGCGCAGGTTTCCGAGGCCGCGCGGGGCGAAATAGGCGCCGCCTTCGACGCCGTCCGCCGTCGCCGCGTAGAGCTGGGGGAGGGCGCCGATCCGGGGGCCCTGGGCGAACAGGACCTCGCCGAGGCGGTGGCCGCCGGCGATGAGGGACCGGACCACCGGGTTCGAATACGACCGCGCCATGCCGCTGCCGAGCCCGGTCGCGGTGTACCCGGGGTGCGCGGCGACACTCAGGATGTCCGAGCCCGCCGCGCGCAGCCGACGGTCCAGCTCGAGCGCGAACACCTGGTCGGCGAGCTTCGACTGGCCGTACGCGGCGGCCGCGTTGTAGCGGCGGTGCTCGGCGTTCGGGTCGTCGAGGTGGATGCGCGCGCCGGTGGCGGCGAGGCTCGACAGCGTGACGACGCGGGCGTGCCGTCCGCCGCGCAGGGCGGGCATCAGCAGCCAGGTCAGCGCCGCGTGCCCGAGGTAGTTGGTGCCGAACTGCAGCTCGAAGCCGTCGGAGGTGCGGCCGCGGGCGGTCGCCATCACGCCGGCGTTGTTGACCAGGACGTCCAGCTTGTCGCCGGTCAGCTCCCGGGCCGACGCGGCGGCCGCGCGCACCGAGGCGAGCTCGCTCAGGTCCAGTGGGATGAGCTCGGGCTCGGCGCCCGCGGCGGCCGCTTTGACGAGGTCCAGTGCCTTCGCCCCGCGTTCGGCGGAGCGGCAGGCGAGGAGCACGCGGGCCCCCTTGCCCGCGAGCACCTCGGCGGTGCGCAGCCCGAGCCCCGAGTTCGCTCCGGTGACCAGCACGGTCCGGCCGGTCTGGTCGGGGATGTCGGCGTCGGTCCAGCGCTCCGTCATGCGCTTCTATCTACTCCTGTTACGCACTCGGCGCGAGCAGGCGCCGCAGGTGTCCCATGACGGGACGGCGGCGCGCGGGCTCGTCGCGGCTCGTGCGCAGCAGCGCCTCGAGCGCGTGACCCACCTTGACGATCTCTTCGGCCGGCTCGCGCGGGTCGGCCAGCCCGGCCGTGACGGCGAGCATCCGCAGCTCGCCTTCGTGCATCCGGCGCAGCGACGCGTGCCGCTCGTAGCCGCCGTCGAGCACCGCGCGCAGCGTCTCGTGCTCTTCGACGGACGCGCGCCAGGCGCGGGTGACGGCGTCGACGTGGTCACCGAGGCCGTCGGCGTCGTCCGGGTCGGTGACCTCGGCGCGCAGGCGGCCGCTCAGCGTCCTCGTCCACTGGTACTGCAGCGCCAGGAGGACGTTCTCCTCGGTGCCGAAGTGCTCTTCGGCACCGGGAACCTCGTCGAGCGCCAGCGGCGCGGCCGGGTTGCGGCCCGCCAAGCGGACGACCGCTTCGAGGATTTCCTGACGTCGGTAGAAGTCTGTCCAGCTCATCGTGGGCTCCCCTTCCGTGGCCCGGGTCATACCGCGGGTCTGCGGCATACTCCCGGTACGGACCTGACGAGGCGAACATACCATGAGTATGGAGAGATCCTCCGGGCGTAAGGTTGTGAAGGTGGCGACAATGAGGTCCAGACGACTCGACTACTCGGAGTCGACGCGGTCGGCGCTCGTCGACAGCGCGGTGGAACTGTTCACCAAACGCGGTTACGCGGGTACCTCGCTCGACGAGATCGCCAAACGCGCCCGCGTCACGAAGGGTGCGCTCTACCACCACTTCAGCGGCAAGCAAGCCCTCTTCGAAGCCGCGTTCGACCAGGTCGAAAGCCTCGTCTACGACCGTCTCGACAAGATCATGACCGGTGAGGGCACGCCGTGGGAGCGGGCCCTCGGCGGGCTCAACGCGTTCATCCGCGCGTGCCTCGACCCGGCCTACCAGCGGATCGCCATCCACGAAGCCCCGGTCGTCATGGGCTGGGAGCGCTGGCGCGAAGCCGAGGAGCGGTGCAGCTTCGGGCTCGTCCGCTCCGGCCTGCAGTCGCTGATCGACGCGGGCGAGGTCGAGCCCGTGCCGGTCGAGGTCACCGCGCGGCTGCTGTTCGGCGCGCTCTCCAGCGCGGCGACCGAAATCGCCAGCTCGCCGGACCCGAAGAAGGTCGGCGCCGAGATCGAGGACGTGATCGTCCGCATGCTGGTACGGCTGCGGCGCGCGGAGCCCGACGTCTCTATAGGCTGACTTTCGTGGACTTGAGGATCTTCACCGAGCCCCAGCAAGGGGCCAGCTACGACGAACTCCTGCGGGTCGCCAAGGCGACCGAAGACGCCGGCTACGACGCCTTCTTCCGCAGCGATCACTACCTGAAGATGGGCTCGGCCGACGGCCTGCCCGGCCCGACCGACGCCTGGATCACCCTGGCCGGCCTGGCCCGGGAGACCAGCCGGATCCGGCTCGGCACGCTCGTCACCGCGGCGACGTTCCGGTACCCGGGTCCGCTGGCCATCTCGGTCGCCCAGGTCGACCAGATGTCCGGCGGGCGCGTCGAGTTCGGTCTGGGCTCCGGCTGGTACGACGCCGAGCACGAGGCGTACGGCCTCACGCTGCCGCCGCTGAAGGAGCGCTTCGACCGCTACGCCGAACAGCTCGAGATCATCACCGGGCTGTGGAAGACGCCGGCGGGCTCGACGTTCTCGTTCAAGGGCGAGTACTACTCCCTGACGGAGTCGCCGGGCCTGCCGAAGCCCGCGCAGTCCCCGGCGCCGCCGGTGATCGTGGGCGGCCAGGGCAAGAAGCGCACGCCGGCCCTGGCGGCCCGGTTCGCGGACGAGTTCAACCTGCCGTTCGTGGACGCCGACACCGCGGCCGCGCAGTTCGCCCGCGTCGACGCCGCGGCCGAGGCGATCGGCCGCGACCCCAAGGAGATCCTGCGCTCGGTGGCGCTGACCATCGCCGTCGGCCGCTCCGACGCGGAGGTCGCGCAGCGGGCGTCGGCCGTCGGCCGGGACGAGGCCGAGCTGCGGGCGAACGGCCTGGCCGGGACGCCCGCCGAGGTCGTCGACCGGATCGGGCAGTGGCGGGAGAAGACCGGGATCACCCGGGTCTACCTGCAGCTGCTGGATCTGTCCGATGTGGACCAGATCGAGCTCATCGCGGCTGAGGTCGCACCGCAGCTGGACTAGCGCCCCAATGTGGCGTTCGGTGCGTCAGACTCGAGGGCGGGCAGGATCTCCAGCCCGTACGCGATGACCTGGCCGATCGGCAGCGGCTCCGGACGGCGGCTCTCCCGGTGGTGCGCCAGCGCGAGC
>NZ_JBFBBQ010000174.1:0-7599 GCF_040682775.1 Amycolatopsis sp. NPDC051106
CCGAACCGCGGCGCCGCCGGGCGGCCCCGGTTCCCGCTCCCGAGGCCGAGGCCCCGCGCCGCCGCCGTCCCGCGCCGGAACCCGAAGCCCCCCGTCGCCGGCCGACCCCCGAAGAGCTGGCCGAGGCCGAAGCCGCACGTCGCCACCAGGCGATGCTCGACCTGGAAGAGGCCGCCGAAGCGCAGGCCGCCCGGCTCCGCGGCGTGCCGGAGGAGGGCCAGGCCCCGCGCCGCCTCCGGGCCGCCTCGGACGAGGTGGCCGACCTCGCGCGCTTCCGGGCCGAAGGTGCCGAGCCGGCGTCCGGCCGGCGTCGTGCCGCTCCCGACCCGGCCGAAGCCGCCGAGCCGCGGCGACGCCGCGCGGTACCCGATCCCGAGGAAGCCGGCGACGCGCGCCGGCGTCGTGTGCCGCTCGATCCCGACGCCGGGTCCGACCTCCGCCGGGGCGCACCGGAACCCCCGCGGCGGCCCGTCCAGCCGGGTGACCGCTCTGTCGGCGTGCCCGAACCCGGCGTGGAGCCGCCTCGGCGCCGTCGTCCGCCGCCTCCGCCCGTGCGCGAGGAACCGGTCACCGAAATCATCCCCGCGCAGGCCCCGGCACCCCCGGCAGATCCGGCGCACGACGAGCCCGAGGAGTTCTTCGCCGAGGAAGACGAGTACGCGGAGTACGACGAGTACGCCGACGACTACGAGGACTACGACGAGGACTACGACGAGGACTACGACGAGGCCGAGGGCGAAGAGGACTACGAGGACGAGCCGAAGAAGCCGCGCAAGAAGAAGGGCAAGCGCGCCCTCGGCTGGGTCGCCGCGCTGGTGGTGATCGTGCTGCTCGCGGGCGGCGCCTACTACGGCTTCAACAAGATCTTCGGCTACGAAGACTTCGAAGGCTCCGGCGACCGGGACGTGCTGTTCCAGGTCGACGACGGCGACTCGACGTCGGCGATCGGCGCGAAGCTCGCCACGGCGGGCGTCGTCGCCAGCGGCAAGGCGTTCGTCAAGGCCGGCGAGGACAACCCCAAGCTGTCGCGGATCCAGCACGGCTTCTACGTGATGAAGTCGCACATGTCCGGGGCCGCGGCGGTCGACCGGATCCTGGCGGCCGGCTCGCGGGTCGGGCAGCTGGAGATCCGGCCCTACACCCAGTTCGACGACATCAAGCAGCCCGACGGCAAGGTCACGCCCGGCGTCTACAGCTTGATGGCGAAGGCGTCGTGCGCGCAGATCGACGGCAAGAGCACCTGCGTGAGCGCCGACGACCTGCGCAAGGTGGTCGACGGTGCCGACCTCAAGACGCTCGGCGTGCCGGAGTGGGCGGTCGAGCCCGCGAACAAGGCCGACCGCAAGGACCGCCGGCTCGAAGGCCTGATCGCGCCGGGTCTCTACGACGTCCGCCCCGGGGCGAGCGCGCAGGAGATCATCGGGCAGCTGGTGCGCACCTCGGCCGAGGCGATCCAGAACGCCGGCCTGAGCCCGCAGTCGACCGGTCCGGAGATGACGCCGTACCAGACGCTGATCATCGCCTCGATCATCGAACGCGAGGCGGTGAAGGCCGACTTCGGCAAGCTCTCGCGGGTGATCTACAACCGGCTCGCGATCAACATGCGGCTGCAGATGGACTCCACGGTCAACTACGTCCTGGACCGCCCGACCCTGGCGACCAACGACGACGACCGGAACAAGGCGGGGGCGTACAACACCTACAAGAACACGGGCCTGACCCCGACCCCGATTTCGGTGCCCAGCGCCGACGCCATCCAGGCGGCGGTGCACCCGGCGGCCGGGGAGTGGTACTACTTCGTCAAGTGCGAGAAGAACGGCTTGTCCTGCTTCGGGGTCACGTTCGACGACCACAAGAAGAACGTCGAGAAGGCCAAGGCGAACGGTGCCTTCTGAGCCCCGGCGGGCCGCGGTCCTGGGCAAGCCGGTGGCGCACTCGCTGTCCCCGGTGCTGCACGGCGCCGCGTTCGCCGCGCTCGGCCTGACCGGCTGGACGTACGAGCGGATCGAGACGAGCGCCGAGGAACTCCCCGGCCTGGTCGCCGGCCTCGACCCGGAGTGGGCCGGGCTGTCGGTCACCATGCCGGGCAAGCGCGCGGCACTGGACCACGCGGACGAGGTGACGCCGCGCGCGGCCGCGGTCGGCGCGGCCAACACCCTGGTCCGCACCGCGAAGGGCTGGCTCGCGGACTGCACCGACGTCGACGGCGTCACCGGCGCGCTGCGGGCGGCGGGCGGCTACGAGCCGGCGCCCGGGGACACCGGTGTCGTGCTCGGCGCGGGCGGCACGGCGGCCGCGGCGGTCGTGGGGCTCGCGGCGCTGGGCGTGCGGCAGGTGCGCCTGGTCGTGCGGGATCCCGCACGGGCCGGTGAAACCCTCGACGCGGCGAAGCGGGCTTCGCTCGACGTCGACGTCCTCCGCTGGGCCGAGGCGGACTTCGCGGCGCTGGGGTCCGCGGCGGTGCTGGTGAACACCGTGCCGCCGGACGCCGTTCTCCCGCACGTGGCCGACCTCGCGGCGATCGCGCACGTCCTCGACGTCATCTACCACCCGTGGCCGACGCCGCTCGCCGAAGCCGTCGCGGCTCGTGGCGGCCGGCTCGCCACCGGGCTGGACATGCTGCTGCACCAGGCGTTCGGGCAGGCCGAGCACTTCACCGGCCGCCCGGCCCCGCGAGCGGCGATGCGTGACGCCCTGCGCGAAGCCACCGGCAACCTGCTGCCGCTCCCCATTTCCTGAACAACCGCTTGCCCGGGTTGATATTCTGGCCGACTGCCTTGAAGAAGGGGGTCTACCGGAATGACCAGCCAAGAAGCGCTGAGCGAGGACGAGATCGAGTCGGGCTGGGTCGGCGGTGAAGCGCCGAAGCTCAACTCGACGGTCACCCTCGTCGATTACGACCCGGAGTGGCCGAAGCTCTTCGAGCGAGAAGCCGAACGGATCCGGGGTGCGCTGGGGGAGCGGGTGCTCGTCCTCGAGCACGTCGGGTCGACGTCGGTGCCGGGCCTGTGCGCCAAGCCCTGCGTCGACATCCTCCTCGAAGTGCCGGACTCCGACGACGAGGACGCGTACCTCCCGGCCTTGGAGGCCGCGGGCTACCGGCTCGTGATCCGCGAGCCGGACTGGGAGAAGCACCGCTGCTTCAAGGGCCCGGATACGAACATCAACCTGCATGTGTACTCGCCGGGCAACGGCCAGACGCCGCGCTACCGGCTCTTCCGCGACCGGCTGCGGTCGCACCCGGAGGAGCTGGCGCTCTACGCGGCGAAGAAGCGCGAGCTGGGTGCGCGGGAGTGGAAGTACATCCAGCAGTACGCCGACGCCAAGACGGAGGTGGTCGAGGAGATCCTCGCCCGCGCGCGGGCGGAGCAGTACGACGGCTACAGCGAGGCCTACGCCGAGCACGCGGAGAAGTCCGTCACCAACGCCCTCTACGACCGGCCGGCGATCGTGGACCTGGCCGGCGACGTCGAAGGCCTGAGCGTGCTGGACGTCGGCTGCGCGGCCGGGCACCTCAGCGCGCTGCTGGCCGAGCGCGGCGCCGGGGTGCTGGGCATCGACTCGAGCGCGGGCATGGTCTCCGTGGCGCGCGAGAGGTTCGGCGACGTCGCCCGCTTCGAGCAGGCCGACGTCTCCCGCCCGCTCGAGCTGCCGGACGCCTCGATCGACGTCATCACGGCGTCGCTCGTCCTGCACTACCTGGCGGACTGGGGGCCGACGCTGGCGGAGTTCCGCCGGGTGCTGAAGCCGGGCGGGGCGCTGGTGTTCTCGGTGCACCACCCGGGCGAGGACTGGCACTGGTTCGACAAGGACGACTACTTCCAGCTCGAACTGCTGGAAGACGACTTCGGCCTCGACGGGAAACCGCACCCGGTCCGATTCTACCGGCGCCCGCTGAGCTGGACGTTCGGCGCGGTCCGCGAAGCCGGCTTCACCGTCGACCGGCTGGTCGAGCCGATGCCGGTGCCGGAGGCGGCCGAGGCCGACCCGAAGTGGGCGGCGAACCTGCGGACCAAGCCCCGCTTCCTCTACTTCCGGGCCGTCAGTCCTTCTTGGCCAAGTCCCGGATGAGGTCGACGATCTCCCGGCTGACCGGGCGGAACACCCGCAGCCGGGAGAGCGCGGCCAGCCGGGCGAGCAGCGGGACGCTGCGCTCCACCAGCATCCGGCTGCGCTTCTGCCCGGCCGAGCGGTCGTGGACCCAGAACAGCACCACGCCCATCTGGTAGAGCCAGAGCAGCTCGGGCAGCTGGTCGCGCAGCTCCGGGTCGAGCTTGACGTCGGAGCCGTCGACGACCTCACGCATGAGGCCGATCGAGGCTTCGCGGGCGGCCGAGGAGTCGTCGCTGAACGGGCTCAGCGGCGACTCCGGGTCGGCCGCGTTCACGAAGAACTGCGTCCCGAAGCGCTGGTAGGGCTCGGCGATGTCCAGCCAGCACAGCAGCACGGCCTGCAGCCGGGCGGCGAAGGCGGTCTCGCCGTCGATCCGGGCGCGGGCCGCGTCGAGGTGCTGTCTCGCGATCTCGTCGTAGAAGCCCTGGATCAGCTGTTCCTTCGACGAGAAGTAGTAGTAGGCGTTCCCGACGGAGACTCCCGCTCCGGCGGCGATCGCGCGCATCGTCGTGCGGTCGTAGCCGTTCTCGGTGAACAGCCGCATGGCGGTCGTGACGATCAGGGACCGCGTTTCCTCGCTCTTGGCCACGTGCGGCACGTTAGCGCCGGACCCGTCAGGGCGCGGGGAAGGGCGGGACCTGCGGCATGCCGTAGGGCAGGGCCGCCGGACGCGGTGCCTCCTTCGGGGCCAGGTGGTGGCGGCGGATGGCGTTGAAGACCAGCACGTTGGTCAGGTGCATCCCGCCGAGGATCAACGCCACGGTGCCGACCTTCACCGAGAGCAGCTCGAACACCTCCCGCGCGCTGGGCACCTGGGCGTGACTGGTCAGGAAGAGCGTCACGAAACCGAGGCTGACCAGGTAGAAGCCGACGACCAGCAGCTGGTTGACGGCGTTGGCCAGGCCGGGGCTGTCGGCGAAGACCTCGGTGAGGAAGGTGCGGCCGTGGCGGCTCAGCGTCCGGGCCACGAGCACGGTCAAGGGAATGCTGATCAGCAGGTAGAGAGCGTAGGCGACGACTATCCGGTCCATGGTTCCTCCTCGTTTTGAACGTGTTCAAGAGGGACGGTAGCCCTGTTTTTGAACGCGTTCAAGAGAGTGGGGTCACGTCGGTCGTTCACCTGGTGCTCACCCGGACGGCCGGTTTCCGGCATAGGGTGACCGCCGACTGGGAGGTTTCACCGTGAAACGCTTCGCCGCCGGCCTGTCCGTGGCCGCGCTCGTCGTCCTGTTCGTGCCCGCCACCGCTTCCGCGGGCCTCGGGCAGAACGTCCGCTTCGCCACCTTCAACGCGTCGCTGAACCGGGCCGCCGCCGGGCAACTGGTGACCGACCTCTCGACGCCGGGCAACGCCCAGGCGCAGGAGGTCGCCGAGGTCGTCCAGCGCAACCGCGCCGACGTCCAGCTGATCAACGAGTTCGACTACGTGCCGGGCAACCGGGCCGCGGACCTGTTCCGGAAGAACTACCTGGCGGTGGGCCAGCACGGCGCGAAGCCGATCGACTACCCGTACGCCTACACCGCGCCGGTCAACACGGGCGTCCCGACGGGCTTCGACCTCGACCGCGACGGCACGAGCGGCCTCGGCAACGACGCCCAGGGCTTCGGCACGTTCGAGGGCCAGTACGGGCTGCTCGTGCTGTCGAAGTACCCGATCGACCTGGCGCACGTGCGGACGTTCCAGCACTTCCTGTGGAAGGACATGCCCGGCGCGCTGCTCCCGGATGACCCGGCCACGCCGGCGCCGCACGACTGGTACAGCCCCGCGGAGCTGGCCGTGCTGCGGCTGTCGTCGAAGTCGCACTGGGACCTGCCGCTGAAGATCGGCCGCTCGACGGTGCACTTCCTGGTCTCGCACCCGACACCGCCGAGCTTCGACGGCCCGGAGGACCGCAACGGCACCCGCAACAACGACGAGATCCGCTTCTGGGCCGACTACGTGACGCCGGGCAAGGGCGGTTACGTCTACGACGACCGCGGCCACCGGGGCGGCCTGGGTGCGTCGGAGCGGTTCGTGGTGGCGGGCGACAACAACTCGGACCCACTGGACGGCGACAGCGTGCCGGGCGCGATCGAGCAGCTGCTGGACGCACGCCGGGTGCTCGAGACGCACCCGGGCAGCCGCGGCGCGGTGCTGGCGGCCCAGGCCCAGGGCGGGGCGAACGCGGGCCAGAAGAGCGACCCGTTCTTCGACACGGGCGACTTCAACGACGTCGCGCCGGGCAACCTGCGGACGGACTACGTGCTGCCGTCGAAGGGTCTGCTGCCGTGGCACGCGGAGGTGTTCTGGCCGGTGCCGTCGGACGAGCTGTCCCAGCTGAACGACGCCTCCGACCACCACCTGGTCCGCGTGGACGTGTTCGTGCCACTACGGTGAAGTCATGCGGATCGCGATTCTCGACGACTACCAGGACGTCGCCCTGACCTTCGGTGACTGGGACTCGCTCAAGGCCGACACGACGGTCTTCACCGAGCCCCTCACCGACGTCGTCAAGCAGCTCCAGGGCTTCGAAGTGATCGTCGCGATGCGCGAACGCACCCGCTTCCCGGCCGAGGTGCTCGACCAGCTGCCCGACCTGACGCTGCTGGTCAGCACCGGTCCGCGCAACGCCGCCATCGACGTCCCCGCCGCGAAGCGCAACGGCGTCGTCGTCTCCAGGACCGGCTACCTCGGCGAGCCGACCGCCGAGCACACCTGGGCGCTGATCCTCGCCGCGTCGCGGAACCTGCCGCAGGAGTTCCGGAACATGCGCGAAGGCGGCTGGCAGACGACCGTCGGGACCATGCTGCACGGCAAGACGCTCGGCCTGCTCGGCCTCGGCCGGCTCGGGGCGGGCGCGGCGAAGATCGGGCAGGCCTTCGGCATGGAAACCATTGCCTGGAGCCAGAACCTGACGCCGGAGAAGGCCGACCCGCACGGCGTCACAGCGGTGTCCAAAGAGGAGTTGTTCGCCCGCTCGGACGTGCTCTCGATCCACCTAGTGCTCAGCGCCCGCACCCGCGGCCTGGTCGGCGCGGCCGAGCTCGCCGCGATGAAGCCGTCCGCGTTGCTGGTGAACACCTCGCGTGGCCCGATCGTCGACGAGGACGCGCTCGTGGACGCGTTGCGGCGCAAGGAGATCCGGGCGGCCGCACTGGACGTCTACGACGTCGAGCCGTTTCCCGCCGACCATCCACTGAGGACGATGGACAACGCGGTTCTCACGCCGCACCTCGGGTTCGTCGCCCGCGAGACCTACGAGATCTTCTACGGCGACGCCGTCGAGGACATCGCGGCGTTCCAGGCCGGGAGCCCGATCCGGCTGATGGAGTAGAGCGTGCGGCCCGCCGGGGCCCGAGGTCCCCGCACCGGCCCGGCGGCGGGCCCGCACGAGAACCATGACACCACCCGGAAAGCGCGCCCGGCAGGGTCAATGAAGATCCGCGTCGAGCGTGACGGGCTCGCCGACGCCGTCGCGTGGGTGGCGAGAAGCCTCCCCTCCCGGCC
>NZ_JBFBBQ010000175.1:0-7579 GCF_040682775.1 Amycolatopsis sp. NPDC051106
GGGGACAATTACAACCCGGTATGAACCTGGGGTTCACGCGGTGAGGCCAGTTGCGTCGGGGCGGGGCCACCCCGGGCTGGCGGGGGGGGGCATCGGCCCCGCGCGCCCAGTCTCGCATGCGCGTGCATCTGCGCAGGATTCGGAACGCGAAGCCGCTCGTGAGGGTGCTCCGATCGGGTTCTCCTGCCGCCGGACGGCGTCACGGCGGAGCCGCCGGGTGGTCGAGCCGACATGACCCACGGCACGGAGTTCCACGGACGCGGCAGTGCGCCCGCGCATCCCGGGCGGCACCGGCTCGGCACCACGGACGGCTGGACACCCCCGCTGCCCGAGAACCGCGCCGGGCGGCGCCACGCGGCCGGCCCGGCGCCGGTCGACCCGCCCGTGTCCGGGTCCCTCCCGCTCCCCCAGCCGATGTCCGGCACGCTCCCGCAGCCGTTGCTGCCCCAGCCCCGCGACCGGCGGCCCGCGCCCCCGCTGTTCCCCCCTTCGCACGGCAGCCTCCCCGTGGCCGACGACGTCGAGACGACCTCGCCGCCGCGCCCCGAGTCCCGCGCCGACCTCGCCGCCCGCCGCACCCGCGTCTCGCTGGCCGCCCCGCAGCCGCGCGGCGCGGAGCCGGAGGACGACGACGTCCGCATCTACGCGGCGCCGCCGATCGACGGGCTCGGCGTCGGGGGTTTCACCATCGGGTCGGTGCCCGCGTCCGTGACCCCGCCCAAGACGTGGAAGAAGGCGGCCTGGTTCGCCACCGGCGCGTCCGGCGCCGTGGTCGTCGGGCTGCTCTTCGCCGGGTCCTACCTGGTCGGGAAGCCCACGATGGACCAGGCCGTGCAGGGCGCGTGGCCGGGCTACCAGGGCGCGCCGACCGTCATCGACCCGACCGGCGAGACCGAACCGCCGTCCCGGCAGGGCGGTTCCGCGCCGGGCCCGGACGACAGCACTCCCGCGCCGGACCAGCCGGCCGGGCGGACCAGCAGCGGCGGCGGCGCGGGCCCCGTCGACGGCGTCCCCCAGCCGCCGCGCACCGGCGGCACCACCGACTCGGAGACGGCCGGCACGACCGCGCCGAGCGCGCGCCCGCAAAAGCCCCCGGTCACCCCCGCCCAGCGCGAAAACCCGGTCAAGCCGCCCTGGTGGTACTCCTTCCCGCCGGACGCCCAGACCATGGGGGACAACTCGGAAAAGTTCTTCAACACCGTCACCACCGACCCCGCCGCGGCGTCGTCGGTGACCACCGGCGAACTCCACGACCAGGGCCCGCAGGCCCTCGCCGAACGGTACGCGGACGTCGCGTACTTCGAGGTCCGCAAGGTCAGCATCGACCAGCAGCGCGGCGTCACGGTGAACACCGTCGAAATCACCCACACCGACGGGACCAAGACGATCGAGGAGCGCACGCTGACGTTCGGGGACGGCGACAAGATCGCGGCTGACGGTCAGTAACCGACCTTGCACGTGCGGTTCGCCCGTTCCGATGCACGTGCGGTGCGCCGAGCGGTTACCCCTGGTCCGGGTGGGTGACATAAGCTGCCGCTCGTCGTATCGCGACGGCATTCCGGCGACAGAGCCTGGTGGTGCTCGTCCGCACAGGGTTACCTGACGACAGCGGATCCGGAACCGGCCACGAGCCGGCCATCCGGACCAGCGGAAGCCCGGCGAACGGCCGAGCGACCGTCCCCGGAACCCCAGAGCGAGGACTTTCGTGCTTGATCGGCAGCGCACACGGCGTGAGGTACCCAACGCCGTCCGCGTCGAGGACGTGATCCCGGCCGAGATTCTCGACGGCGTCGGCGATGCCGACCGGGACTATCTCGAGCAGGTCTTCCGTGACCCGCAGAGGTTCCTGCCGCCGCGCCCGGAACCCGTCCGCGAGCCGGCGCGGGACGAAGACGCCGACGAGCCGGAGAGCAGGTTCGTCCGCCGCGCCAAGCTGGCCGGGCTCGTCGCCGCCGGCGCGCTCGTCGCGGGTGCGGTGGTCGCCGCGCCGATGCTGACCAGCGCGCACCGAGCGGTGTCCGAAGGTGGTCAGTCCACGCCCGCCGGTTTCACCGGTGCCGCGGAGCTCGGCGGCCTCGCCGTCCCGCAGCACCAGGCCGGGGGCGGCGCACCCGAGCAGCACCCCGCGCCCCCGCCGGGCACGCACTCCGGTGGCGCGCCGTCCGCCGACGAGTCGACCAGTGGCACCCCGCGGAGCCAGGCCACGCCGGCCACCGCGGACCCGGTGCCGGACACCGCCGCCGACGCGCGCAGCGCGAGCCGGAAGATCCAGGCCGTCAAGGACTTCTACGCGGCCATCGCGCGGGACTCGACGGGCGCGCTCGCGCTGCTGAGCCCGTCGCTGGCCGACGGCACGGCCGGCGAGCTGGTCCGCACCTGGAGCTCGATGGACGCCATCGACGTCCAGGAGGCCGACACGCAGATCAAGCCGGACGGCTCGATCCTCGCGGTCGCGACGCTCCACCGGCCGGACGGCGCCATGGTGCGCGTGACCCAGCTGTTCCGGGTCGCCGACACGGGCGGGTTGATCACCGAAGCCGAGCTCGTCTCGGCCCAGTACATGTAGCCCTGGGCGATCACCCCTTCACCCGTGGTTCAAGTGCCCGTACCGGATTCGTGTGCGCAGAGTGAGCGCCTAGCCTTGTCACGGGCCGGTCTCGGGAGAGTCGGCACACAGCCCACGACATGTGCATACGCTCCAGCGAAGCGGCGTGCGCGTGGCCGCGTCACCAGGCACCGATCCTCACGCCCTGGTGAAGTCGGAGCCCAAAGGGAGGTCGCGTGAGCGACGAGGGTCGCCTGGTCGCCGATCGATACCGCATCGTCGGCCGGATCGGCACGGGCGCGATGGGGGCCGTCTGGCAGGCGCACGACGAAGTCCTGGGCCGCACCGTGGCCATCAAGCAGCTCCTGCTCCATTCGCACCTGGACGAGCACGACGCCGAGGACGCGCGGCAGCGGACGATGCGCGAGGGCCGGATCGCCGCCCGCCTGCACCACCCGAACGCGATCTCCGTCTTCGACGTCGTCACCGACGACAACGGGCAGCCGTGCCTGATCATGGAGTACCTCAACTCCACCAGCCTGGCCTCCGTGCTGCAGGAACGCCGCACGCTGCCGCCGACCGAGGTGGCGCGCATCGGCGCCCAGGTCGCCGCGGCGCTGCGCGAGGCGCACGCGGTCGGCATCGTCCACCGCGACATCAAGCCGGGCAACATCCTGCTCGGCGCCAACGGCGTCGTGAAGATCACCGACTTCGGCATCTCCCGCGCCAAGGACGACGTCACGGTCACCAAGACCGGGATGATCGCCGGCACCCCCGCCTACCTGGCCCCCGAAGTCGCCATCGGGGGTGATCCCGGTCCGGAGTCCGACGTGTTCTCCCTCGGCTCCACGCTTTACGCGGCGTGCGAGGGCCAGCCGCCGTTCGGGCTGTCGGAGAACACGCTGAGCCTGCTGCACGCGGTCGCGGCCGGGCAGATCAACCCGCCGCGCCAGTCCGGCCCGCTGGCCAGCGTGCTGGCCGTGCTGCTCCACCCGGACATCGAGCACCGGCCGACCGCCGAGGAGTGCGAAGAGCTGCTGGCGGCCGTCGCCCGCGGTGAGCTGCCGCTCGGCGGGCCGGCGGACGAGACCATGATGGCGCCGTCCGCGGGCGTCCTGGGCGCGGCGGCCGTCGCGGACCCGAACGCGACCCAGATGTTCGACGAGATCCCCGCCGGTCACTCGGGCAGCCTGCTCGACGGCCAGGCCCCGACGCAGGCCGTGCCGTACTACGACGAGGACGACTACCCGGAGGGCACCGGCTACCCGGAAGACGACTACGACGGGTACCAGCGCCATCCCGAGGACGACCAGCACTACGTCGGCGGCGTGCCGCCCGGCTTGGCCGCCACCCGCGCGGTGCCGGTGCCCCCGCACGACCAGGGCCCGTACGCGGACGACTACGACGATTACGACGACGAGCCGGCCCCGCCGCCCCCGCCGCGGCGCCCGCAGACCAGCCCGGTCGACGATGACGACGACAAGCCCGGCGCCTGGAAGCGCCCGGCGATCATCGGCGGCATCGTGGTCGTGGGCCTGGTCGCGCTGGCCGTCTGGCTACTGAGCCCGAACAACCCGGAATCCCCGGCGGCGCCGATTTCGAGCAACAAGCCGACGCCCGCCGCGTCGTCTTCGTCCCTGCCGTCGACGACGGAGGAGCAGCCGACCGAGACGGCGGACGTGCCGCCGCCGGTGCAGGAGACGACCTCGTCGAAGCGCACCACTTCGCGGCAGACCGAGCCGGAGCGGACCACGACGCCCAAGACGACGCCCAAGACGACTACGCCTGAAACCACACCCGACGAAACGACGCCGACAACGCCCATCACGCCGACGTCTCCGACCGGCGCCGGTACCTGATCTCCCGAGGTTTGTGTTGAGCTCTGAAGGCACCATCGTCGGCGGCCGGTTCCGGCTGGACCAGCCGATCGGCCGCGGCCGCGCGGGAATCGTGTGGCTGGCGTTCGACACGCGGCTCTTCCGCACCGTCGCGATGAAGCGGATGTACCTGCCCGTCGGCGCCGGCGACCGCGCCGAGCAGGCGCGCGCGGGCGCGATGCAGGAGGGCAAGGACGCGGCCCGGATCGAGCACCCCAGCGCGATCAAGGTGTTCGACGTGCTCCCCGACGGCCAGGACGTCTGGCTGGTGATGGAGTACATCCCGTCGCGCAGCATGGCGACGTTCCTCGCGGAGCACGGCCGGCTCACCCCTGATCAGGCGGCGCAGCTGGGGATCCAGCTCGGCAACGCGCTGACCGCGATCCACGCGGCCGGGTTCGTGCACCGCACGCTCGAGCCGGGCACGGTGCTGCTGGCCGACGACGGCGGTGTGAAGCTCACCGACATCGGCATCAGCGGCGGCGGGCCCCACGCGGCGTACGTGGCGCCCGAGGTCGCGCGCGGGCTGCCGCCGACGCCGGCCGCGGACGTCTTCTCGCTGGGCGCGACGCTGTACACGTCCGTCGAGGGCGTGCCGCCGTTCGGGGAGGACGGGCAGTCGTCCGAGCGGCCGGCGCAGAACGCGGGGGTGCTGACCGCGGCGCTGCGCAAGATGCTGCGGTCCGACCCGACGACGCGGCCGACGATGGCGGACACGGTCCGGTCGCTGAGCGCGATCACCGAAGGCCGCGAGACGGCGTTCATCCCGCCGACCGCGCCCGGGATGCCGCCGCCCCCGCCGCCGCCCTTCAACCCGGGGCTGGCGCCCGCGGGGCCGCCGATGCCGCCCTCGGGACCGCAGTTCCAGCAGCAGCTCCCGGTCGCCGCGCCCGGCTTCTCCCCGGCGGAGGAGACGCAGCGGATGCAGCCGGTCGCGCCGCCGACGCAGTACGCGCCGCCGCCCGCGCCGGGACCGCAGCCGCAGGCCCAGACGTGGACCCTGCCGGTGTCGAAGAAGACGCTGATCACCGTGGCCGCGATCCTCGCGGCGGTGCTGGTCGGCATCCTCGTCTCGGAGCTGTTCTTCGTCTAGGCGACCTTGGCGGTCGCCGCGCGCATGGCTTCGAGCAGCGTGCGGACGGCCGGGTGGCCCCACGCCCGGGACGCGACCGCGGCGTGGATCGCGCGGAACGGTTCCGGGTTGCGGATCTTGCGGACGACGACGCCGGGGTGCTGCGCGCCGAGCCCGAGCTCCGGGATGAGGCCGACGCCGATGCCGGCGGCGACGAACCCCTGCGCCGTCTGGTAGTCCTCGGACTCGACCACGACGTTGGGCGCGAACCCGGCGGACGCGCAGGCGCTGTCCAGGATGTCGCGGCAGATGCCGGGCAGGCCGTCGACGCCGACCCAGGGTTCCTCGGCGAAATCCGTCAGGTCGAGCACGCGCTTGCGGGCCAGCGGGTGGGTCTTCGGCAGCACCGCCCGGTACGGGTCGTCGAGCAGGTGAACGAGCTCGACGCCCTTGGCAGGCGGGGTGCGGCGCGGGAAGACGGTGATCGCGACGTCGGCGTTGCCCGCCTCGACGTCCATCATCGGGTCGTCCGGCTCGACCAGCTTGAGGTCCAGGCGGACGCCGGGATGCTCGCGGCGGACCGCGGCGATGGCGGGCGGGACCAGGGACGCCCCGGCCGTCGCGAAGTAGCGGATGGTGACGCGGCCGATGCGGCCCTCCTTGAGCTCGGTCAACGCCGCTTCGGCCTTCGCGAGCTCGGTGCTCAGCGTCTCGGCGTGCTCGGACAGCAGGGCGCCCGCCGGCGTCGGCCGGACGCCGCGTCCGACGCGTTCGAGCAGTGCGGTGCCGGCTTCGCGTTCCAGCGCCGACAGCTGCTGGCTGATCGCGGACGGCGTGTAGCCGAGGTTGCGGGCCGCGGCGGTGATCGACCCGCTGGTGATCACGGCGCGGAGGACCTGCATGCGGCGGACGTCGAGCATGCCCTCGATCGTACAGCTGGGCTTAACGGTTCCTGCAGTTAATTTCGCTTGTCCTTACGTCTTTCCCGTACGAAGCTGACCCAAGATCGGAGAAGGAGGACCTGGGGTGGGCGAGACGAAGACCCTGCTGCGGATCGGCGCGCTGGCGTTGATGTGGGGCTCGAGCTTCTTCTGGATCAAGCTGGGGCTGGGGATGTTTTCGCCGGTGCAGCTGGTACTGGCGCGGCTCGTGCTCGGCGCGGTGATGCTGCTGGTGCTGTGCCGGTTGCAGCGGGCGCGCCTGCCGCGCGACCGGCGGGTGTGGGGGCACCTGGCCGTCGCGGCGTTCTTCCACAACGCGTTGCCGTTCCTGCTGTTCGCGATCGGCGAGACGACCGTCGACTCGGGCATCACCGGGGTGCTGAACTCGACGACGCCGCTGTGGGTGCTGCTGGCGGCGCCGCTGATGGGGACGTCGTCCCGGATGACCGGCACGCGGCTGGCGGGGCTCCTGGTCGGGCTCGGCGGGATCCTGCTGATCTTCGCGCCGTGGCAGGCCTCGGGGCTGCTGAGCTGGGGCGCGCTGGCGTGCCTCGCGGCGGCGGCGAGCTACGGCTTCGCGTTCGTCTACGAGGGCAAGTACCTGTCGTCTTCGACGTCTTCGCCGTACGCGATCTCGGCCGGGCAGATGCTGCTGGCCAGCGGAATGCTGGTGCTGGTGCTGCCGGCGGGCGGATTCACGCCGGTGCACGTTTCTCTTGGTCCGCTCCTGGCGGTGTTGGTGCTGGGCATCGGCTCGACGGGCTTCGCGTTCGCGCTGAACTACCAGCTCCTGGCGAGCGAGGGCGCGGTCGCGGCGTCGGTGGTCGGCTACCTGCTGCCGGTGGTCTCGGTGCTGCTGGGCGCGGTGTTCCTGGGCGAGCAGCTGAACCTGCGGGTGATCGCGGGCATGGTGGTCGTCCTCGGCGGGGTCGCGCTGACCCGCCTCCCGAAGCCGGAGCGAGTGGCCGCGGAAGTACCCGGTGACCAAGCGGATGGGCTTGGTGACGACACCGCCGGGAACGCGCCGCGGCCGCTCGCTCCTCTGGCGGACTGAGAGCCCTATGTCAAGCGGCCTGTCGGCGGAGGGTGTTGAGCTGGCCGTGTAGGTCGGGGTTGTAGGGCTGGTGGTCGTGCCAGCAGCGCC
>NZ_JBFBBQ010000176.1:0-7482 GCF_040682775.1 Amycolatopsis sp. NPDC051106
CTTCGCGCCTTCGCGAGGCGACAGCCGGGTTGCCGGTGGCGGTCGGTGATCGTGACGCGCTGATCGCGGCGCACGCGAAGGGTTGGCGTCCGGCGCCAGGAATGAGTCATTCACTGCACGCAAGCTCGGGCCTGCGCGACCGGCTTGGGCTCGGCGGCGCGGCGTCCGGCCCGCGCTGCCCACCTCGCACCGAGACACGCGGATCTCGTCGGCGCCGACCCGGTTCACGGCGAATTCGCCGGAAAAGCGCGACCCCCGCGAACTATCCGCGCAAAGACCGCTCCGCGCTATTCCGGTAATGATCACCGTCCGCAATCAACGGAATTCGGCGGCTAGTGCGCCGAAGTGTCCGGCAGGAGGCCGCGCAGGGCGTCCGACGGTTCGAGTCCCAGTTCTTCGAGCAACGTGCGCCGGCACTGCTCGTACTGGTGCCGGGCCGACGCCCGGTTGCCGGCGGCCAGGTGCGCGTCGACGAGGACGCGGTGCGCGCTCTCGCGCAACGGTTCCGCGCGCACCGCGGCCAGCCCGGCCGCCACCGCCTCGCCGTGGCGGCCCGCCGTCGTGAGGCGCTTTGCCAAGGCCTCCAACGCATACAGCCGCAGCTGGTGGTACTGCTCCTGCTCCAGGAGCACCCACTCGTTGTCCGACCACTCGGGCAGCAGGTCGGCCGACAGGTCGTCGCGGGTCCGCCTGGCGGGCGGTCGGCCGCCATCGGCACGACCTGCTTGACCTCGGCGGCCGACGTGTCCGGGGGCGCCGCGGTCGTGTCGGCGATCTGCTCGGCGATGGCCTTCTCGACGGCCTTGATGAACGCTGCCTTGTCGAAGTCCTTCGGCTTGGCCTCGTTCACCTTCTCGGCGTTGGCCGTCTTGCCCTGCGCCACCTCGTCGTCCTTGGGCGGCACCGAAGCGTCCTGTGCCGACGTCGCTTCCTTGTTCGCCGGCGGATGCGACTTGGCGACCGCGTGCTTCTTCTGCGCGACGTCCTTCTTCAGCACCGCGAACTTCGGGTCCGCGCCGGGGCTTCTGACCAGGCCCGCCGCCACCGCGCCGTTGCCGACCTTGTCCTGCGACTCCTTCCGCGTCGGGTCGGCGAGCGGCTTCTTGTCACCGGCCCGCAGCGCCGCCAGGGCCGCCGCGTTCGACGGAGGCAGCGGAGCCGGTTTCGGCCGCGGGGGACGCCCCTTCACGGCCCCCGGCGCAGCCTCCACGGTCAGGGTCGGGAGCTTCGCACGTGCCCTCGGTGGCGGCGGCATGGGACGGCTCTCCTCCCGCGACGGGAACCCTGGACAGCGTCGCAGCCGGCCGTCACCCAGGCGTCGCGGAAACGTCCCCGTGATCACGAAAGCGAAAATTGCGGTATACCCGGAGCAGTGGATCACCTCCAGGCCGGGATCGTTCGGCCGCTCACCGCCGCGTTGTCCGCCCATCCCGCTGACCGGCCGGCCTACTCGGACGGCACGCGGACCATCACCTACGGCCGGCTCGCCGCCCGCAGCGCGGAGTACGCCGCCGCGCTCGGCGTGGCGCGCGGCGACCGGGTGCTCGTCCACGTCGGCAGCCGGGTCGAGTTCGCCGAACACCTCCTGGCGGTGCTGCGCGCCTCGGCGGTCGGCGTTCCGGTCAGCACCCGGGCGACCGAAGCCGAACTCGCGCACATCGCCGACGACTCCGGGGCGACCCTGCTCATCACCGAAAAGCGCCACGCCGAGCTGGCCCACCGGCTCGGCGAGAGCCGTGGCCTGCGGGTCGTCTTCGTCGAGGACCCACCGGAACGAACGGCACGACCGCCGCGAGACGACCTCGCCCTCGACGAACCGGCCTGGCTGCTCTACACCTCCGGCACCACGGGCCGCCCCAAGGGCGTCCTGCTTTCCCAGCGCGCGATGCTGTGGACGACCGCCGCGTGTTACGTCCCGATGTACGGGCTCACCGCGGACGACACCCTCCTGTGGCCGCTGCCGACCCACCACGCCTACGCCCTGTCGCTGGCCTTCGTCACGACCATCGCGGTCGGCTCCCACACCCGGTTCGCCGAAGGCCTTTCCCCGGAGCTGTTCGCCGCCCACCCCGGCTGCGTGCTGGCCGGGGTTCCCGCCACCTACCTGCGCCTGCGCCAGGAGTACGACGGCCCGCTGGGCACCCCGAGGCTGTGCCTGACCTCCGGTGCGCCGTGCACACCGGCGGCGCGGACCGCGGCCCGGGAGCTGTTCGGCACCGACCTGCTCAACGGCTACGGGAGCACCGAGGCGGGCGGCAAGATCGCCGTGGAAACGCCCGGCGCGGCCGGCCTGACCCCGGTGGGCGGCATCGAGATCCGGATCGACGAAGGCGAGGTGCTCGTCCGCGGCCCGGGACTGATGCTCGGCTACCACGGCCAGGCCTCCCCGTTGCGCGACGGCTGGTACCCCACTGGCGACGCGGGCCGGCTCGAAGGCGGCCGGCTGGTGCTCGACGGCCGGGTCGACGACGTCATCGTCTGCGGCGGCCAGAAGGTCTACCCGACCGAGATCGAGGCGGTGCTCGAGGAGTCGCCGTCGGTGCGGGACGTCCTCGTCGCCGGCCGGCCCGACGACGTCGTCGGCGCGGTACCGGTGGCGTTCGTGGTCCCCGGGCCGGCCGGCTTCGACCCCGAAGAGCTGCGGCGGCTGTGCCTGAGCCGGCTGTCGCTGTACAAGGTGCCGGTCGCCTACCTCGAGGTCGGCGAGATCCCGCGAACACCGTCGGGCAAGCCACGGCGCACCGTCCTGGCGAACGCGCCGAAACCGCCGGACCTGGCCGCGGTGGTGCGGACCGAGCTGATCGCGCTGTGCGGCCACGACGGCGGCGACGGCTGGCGGGACCGGCCCTTCACCGAGCTCGGGCTGTCGTCCCTGGCCGGGGTGCAGTTCCGGCACCGGCTCTCCGAGCTCACCGGCGTGGATGTCCCGCACTCGCTGATCTACGACTTCCCGACCCCCGGCGAGGTCATCGCCGAGCTGACCCGGCTCGCCTCCGGCCAGGTGAGCACGCGAGCCCCGGCACCGCCGGCACCCGCCGCCGAGCCGATCGCCATCGTCGCGATGGCGTGCCGGTACCCCGGCGGCGTGCGCTCGCCGGAAGACCTCTGGCGGCTCGTCGCGGACCAGGTCGACGCCACCGGCGAGTTCCCCGCCGACCGCGGCTGGGACACCGACGGGCTGTACGACCCGGACCCGGACCGGATCGGCCGGTCGGTGACGCGCCGCGGCGGGTTCCTCGACGGCGCGGGCGACTTCGACGCGGGCCTGTTCGGCATCTCGCCGCGGGAGGCGCTCGCGACCGACCCGCAGCAGCGGCTGCTGCTGGAGACCACGTGGGAGGCGTTCGAGCGGGCCGGCATCGACGTCGCGACGCTGCGCGGCAGCGACACCGGCGTGTTCGCCGGGGTGATGAACGAGGACTACGCGAGCCGGTTCACCACGCCCCACGAGCTCGAGGCGTGGCTGGGCATCGGCTCCTCGCACGCGGTGGCCTCGGGCCGGATCTCCTACACCTTCGGGCTGACCGGCCCGGCGCTCACCGTCGACACGGCCTGTTCGTCCTCGCTGGTCGCCCTGCACCTCGCGGCGAAAGCACTGCGCGCGGGGGAGTGTTCGCTCGCGGTCGCCGGCGGGGCGACGGTGATGGCGACCCCGCGGACCTTCCTGGCCTTCAGCCGCCAGCGCGGCCTCTCCCCGGACGGGCGGTGCCGGTCGTACGCCGCCGGGGCGGACGGCACGGCCTGGGCCGAGGGCGCCGGCGTGCTCCTGCTGGAACGGCTGTCCGACGCGCGGCGGAACGGGCACCCGGTGCTCGCGCTCCTGCGCGGCACAGCGGTCAACGCCGACGGCGCGTCGAACGGGCTGACCGCCCCGAACGGGCGCGCGCAGCAAGCCCTGATCGCGACGGCCCTTTCCGACGCGGGGCTGACCGCGGCCGACGTCGACGCCGTCGAAGGCCACGGCACCGGCACGTCCCTGGGCGACCCGATCGAGGCGGAGGCCCTGATCGCGGCGTACGGCCGTGGCCGGGACGGCGACCCGCTGTGGCTCGGCTCGGTGAAGTCCAACGTCGGGCACACCCAGGCCGCCGCGGGAGTCGCCGGCGTGATCAAGATGGTGACGGCGCTGCAGCACGAGCAGTTGCCGCCGTCGCTGTACGCGGATGAGCCGAGCCCGCACGTCGACTGGGCCGGCGGCGGCGTGGCGCTGCTCGACACGGCCCGGCCGTGGCCGCGCGCGGACCGGGTCCGCCGGGCCGGCGTGTCCGCCTTCGGGATCGGCGGCACCAACGCGCACGTGATCGTCGAAGAGGCGCCGGCCCCGGAAGTCCCGGCGCGGCACCCGTTCCCCTCGGCGCCGTGGCTGCTCAGCGCGGCCGACGACGAAGGGCTGCGGCAGGTCGCGGCCCGCCTCTCCGGGGCCGCCGACACGGTGGATGTCGCCTACACCCTGGCCCGCCGGACGCCGCTCGCGCACCGCGTGCTGGTGCCCGCCGGGAACCCGGCGGCACTGCGGGCCGTCGCCGAAGGCCGGGTGCGCGGCCGGACCGTGCGCGGCGGGACCCGGCTGGCCCTGCTGTTCAGCGGGCAGGGCGCGCAACGCGCCGGCATGGGACGGGAGCTCGCCGGACTGTTCCCGGTGTTCGCCGACGCCTTCGGCGAAGCGTGCGACGCGGTCGGCGGCCCGGTGCGCGACATCGCGTTCGCCGGGGGCGAGGCACTGGACCGCACGGACCACGCGCAGGCCGCGTTGTTCGCCTTCGAAGTCGCCCAGTTCCGGCTGTTCGAGTCCTGGGGGCTGCGGCCGGACGTGCTGGTGGGGCACTCGATCGGCGAGCTCGCCGCCGCGCACGTCGCCGGGGTGCTGTCCCTGGTGGACGCGGCGACGCTCGTGGCCGCCCGCGGCCGGCTCATGGCCGCCTTGCCCGGCGGCGGCGTGATGATCGCCGTCGAAGCCGCCGAAGCGGAAGTGGCTCCGCTGCTGGGCGACGGTGTCGCGATCGCGGCGGTCAACGGCCCCCGGTCGGTGGTCCTCTCCGGTGACGACGGCGCGACGACGGCCCTGGCCGCGCGCTTCGGCGGCGGGACGCGGCTACGCGTCAGCCACGCGTTCCATTCGCCGCTCGTGGAACCGATGCTCGACGAGTTCCACGACGTCGCCACCGGGCTGAAGCACCACCGGCCCTCGGTGCCGCTGGTGTCGGGCCTGACCGGACGGCTCGTCGACGAGATCGAGCCCGGCCACTGGCGGCGGCACGCCCGCTCGGCCGTGCGGTTCGCCGACGCGCTGGCCACGATCACCGCACCCGGCCCGGTCGTCGGCCTCGAAATCGGCCCGGCGCCCGTGCTGAGCCGCTCGGCGGCCGACGCGCTGCCGGTGACCGCGGCGACGATGTCGGGCACCGGAGTGCTGGCGGCGGCGGGCGCGGTCCACACCGCGGGGATCCCCGTCGACTGGCGGGCCGTGTTCGCCGGCAGCGGTGCGCGGGTCACGCCGGTGCCCACCTATCCGTTCAAGCGCACCCGGTACTGGCTCGACCCGCCGTCGCCGTCGCTCGACCCGCCGTCGCCGTCGCTCGAGCCGGCCGGCGGCGACCACGCGGTCCTCGGGCCGGCTCTCGTCGCGCCCGACTCGCCGCGGGTCGTGCACGGCGGCTCGCTCGGCGTCCGCCGGCTGCGGTGGCTGGCCGACCACGTCGTCGGGGGAGCGGTCCTGGCGCCCGGCACGGCGTTCGTCGACCTGGCCCTGCACGCCGGTGGAGCGGCCATCGAGGAGCTGACGATCGAAGCGCCGCTGCGGCTCGACGCGGCCGACGACGTCCACGTCCAGGTCGTCGTGGACGGGCCGCGCATCGACGTGTACGCCCGGCGTCCGGCGGACGAGCACTGGCGGAAGCACGCCTCCGGGCGGCTGCGCCCGCGCGGCGCCCAACCTGGCGGCCGGACCGGGGAATGGCCGCCGCCCGGCGCGGTGGAAGCGGACATCGCCGACGCTTACCGCGCGCACGCCTACGGACCTGCTTTCCAAGCCGTGCACCGGTTGTGGACGCGTGACGACGAGTTCTTCGCCGAGGTGGACCTCGCGCCGGACGTCGGCGGACGCTTCGCACTGCACCCCGTCCTGCTGGACGCGGCGGTGCACGCGACGGCGCTCGCCGAGGGAGCGGCGGCCGAGCCGAGGGTGCCGTTCCTCTGGAGCGGCGTCGAGGTCTACGCGCCCGGTGCGCGGCGGGCGCGGGTGCACGGCGTCCGCCTCGGCGCCGGCGCCGTCCGCGTCGAGCTGTTCGGCGAAGACGGGCTCCCGCTGGCCCGCGTCGAGTCCTTGACGACGCGGCCGATGGCACCGCGGGACACGATGCTCTACCGTCCACAGTGGATTCCGATGACCCCGGTCGCGGCCGGGGAACCGGTCCGGGTGGTGGAAATCGAACCCGGCGACGTCCGCGCGGCGACCGGCCGGGCGCTCGCCGTCCTCCACGACTGGCAGGACCGCGGCGACCGGCTCGTCCTCGTGACCCGGAACGCGACCGGGCCGGTCCCGGACCTCGGCGCCGCGGCGGTCTGGGGTCTCGGGTGCGCCGCTGCGGCGGAGTACCCCGGCCGGATCGGCATGGTCGACCTGGAGCCCGGCTTCCCGGTGGAGCGGGTGGCCGGCCTCGCCGGCGGCGGCGAGGAGCCGCAGATCGCCGTCCGCCGAGGGAAGCCGCACGTACTGAGGATCGCGCGGACGGCGCCGTCGGACGGCCGGCCGTTCGGTCCGGAAGGGACGGTGCTGATCACCGGCGGGACCGGCGCGCTCGGCCGGGCGCTGGCCCGGCACCTGGTGACCGCGCACGGCGTGCGGCACCTGCTGCTGGTGAGCCGGAGCGGGCCGGCGGCCCCCGGCGCGGAAGAGCTGCGGGCCGAGCTCGGGGCGAAGGTGCGGATCGTCGCCGCCGACGTCGCGGACCGGGCCACCGTGGCGGCGCTGGTCGAGAGCTGCGACCCGCCCCTGACGGCCGTCGTGCACAGCGCGGCCGTCGTGGCCGACGGTGTCCTGGCTGCACAGACGCCGGAGCGCCTGGACACCGTGCTGCGCCCGAAGATGGACGCGGCGCTGGTGCTCGACGAGGTGACCCGCCACCTGCCGCTGACCGCGTTCGTCCTGTTCTCCTCGATCGCCGGCGTGTTCGGCAAGGCGGGGCAGGCCAACTACGCGGCCGCCAACCGGGCCCTGGACGCGCTGGCGTGCCGCCGCCGGGCGGCGGGGCTCCCCGCGTTGTCACTGGCGTGGGGGCTGTGGGAGCTGGGCACCGGTCTCGGCGACCGGATCTCGGCCACGGCTCGCCGGCGGATCCACGCGTCCGGCGTCGAAGCGCTCACCGCGGAGCAGGGTCTGGCGTTGTTCGACGCGGCGCTCGGATCCGGCGAACCGGTGCTGGTGCCGGCCCGGTTCGACCCGGCGGCTCCGACGGCGCCGCCGGCCGCCGGCGCGCGCGCCGC